>JAJUHY010000037.1 GCA_029265735.1 Marinobacter segnicrescens
ACCATCAGCCAGTCTCTGGTGAACACGAGCGCATCTAGAGGCAGGCGCTCCAACAGCTCAGCGACGCCAGCGCCGCCGGACACCGTAAACAGCAGCCAGCCACTATGGGACTGGGGCGTAAAATACCCCCAGGCCCCGAGAGCTGCGAAAGCATCCGTGAGTTCGAGCCCGGCCTCCGACTCAAAACCGGGACGACAGAAAGCCAATAGCTGGTTGATCGGATCTGGCATCCTACCCTCTCTGAAAACAAGTCCGGATCAGCGCTGCCTGGGCGCCAGCACGTACTACCGGATGGAATGAATGAAATCCGCTGCAATCGCGGCAGCTCGGTCGATCAAAGCAAACTCTGGCAACTGCTGCTTCTTTAACGGCTGGAAATCATGATCGCCGCCTCCCAGCCAGCTCAGGTGAATGTGACCGGGAAGAGGTCCGTGGCCCAGCAGTTGCTCTGGCTTGCCGAAAGGATCTCTGGTACCCTGCACAATGGCCACGGGACAGCGCACCTGAGAAAAGTGCTCCGTCCGCCATTGATCGGGCTTGCCCGGTGGATGGAACGGATATCCAAAACAGGCCACCCCCTGAACATCGGGCCCATCAGGCAACGCTGCCAGCAGTGATGCCATACGGCCACCCATGGACTTGCCGCCGATTACCAGAGCCTGCCCGGGCGTCAGCCCCGAACGGCACTGATCAATCACTCTGGCAAAATGAGTCAGCAACACGGACTGTCTGTCTGGTGGTCGCTTGCGGCCGTCCAGCCTGCGCTTCTGCATATATGGAAATTCGAAACGCCAGACGTTGACCCCGGCCTCTGCCAGGGATACGGCAAGGCGATTCATGAAAGGACTCTCACTGCCGACACCCGCCCCGTGGGCGAGCAACAGGCACTGAGCGCTTTCAGGACTGATCCGGGCCGGATTATAAAGGAGGTCTTTCACTTTCTCGGGGCTCCTGAGACTACCGGAAATAGCGATATTGTGCACATCATCTGTACGCGTTCTCCGGGATGGACCCTCTGCAGCACTGCGCACGGTAGTTATTGATGAATATCGGGAAACCCTGAATTGTACACGAGTAAGAGTTTGAATAAATTCGCCATCACACTGATTTCAGCGGCATTACGGTCACAATGGTAGTTGACCTGAGTCATTGCAAACAGGTTATCGATTCTCCATACTTGCGCCGATTTTCTTTCCCACCCTTGAATCCATTGGTAAGGCTATGAGCACAATAAATGCAAACGTGACATACAACTACAAGGTGGTGAGACAGTTCGCCATCATGACGGTCGTATGGGGTGTTGTGGGCATGGCATTGGGTGTGCTGATTGCAGCACAGCTGGTGTGGCCACAATTGAACTTCGACCTTCCCTGGACCCACTTTGGTCGTCTGCGGCCCCTGCATACCAACGCCGTAATTTTCGGTTTTGGTGGCAGCGCCCTGTTTGCAACGTCGTACTACGTTGTGCAGCGTACCTGTCAGGCGCGCCTGTTCTCCGACAAGCTGGCTTCGTTCACTTTCTGGGGCTGGCAGGCCGTACTGGTTTCAGCCGTGATTACGCTTCCGCTCGGCCTTACCTCGACCAAGGAGTACGCGGAGCTCGAATGGCCGATCGATATCCTGATCGCCGTTGTCTGGATCAGCTACGCTGCCGTCTTCTTCGGCACCATCGTCAAGCGCAGTACTCCCCATATCTATGTCGCAAACTGGTTCTATGCGGCCTTCATCATCACGATCGCGGTACTGCATATTGGCAACAATATGGCGCTTCCGGTTTCGCTGTTTAAGTCCTATTCAGCCTACGCCGGTGTTACCGATGCGATGATGCAGTGGTGGTGGGGCCACAACGCCGTTGGATTCTTCCTGACTGCCGGTTTCCTCGGCATGATGTACTACTTTGTTCCCAAGCAGGCGGACCGTCCGGTTTACTCCTATCGCCTGTCCATCGTTCACTTCTGGGCGCTGATTGCCACCTACGTGTGGGCCGGTGGTCACCACCTGCACTACTCCGCTCTGCCTGACTGGGCACAGACTGCAGGCATGGTCATGTCCCTGATTCTGCTGGCTCCGTCCTGGGGCGGGATGATCAACGGCATGATGACGCTGTCAGGTGCCTGGCACAAACTGCGCACTGACCCGATCCTCCGGTTCCTGGTGGTATCCCTGTCGTTCTACGGCATGTCCACGTTTGAAGGGCCGATGATGTCCATCAAGACCGTCAACGCCCTCTCCCATAACACTGACTGGACCATTGGTCACGTACACGCCGGTGCACTGGGCTGGGTTGCCATGATCAGTATCGGTTCCATTTACCACCTGATTCCCAAGCTCTGGGGTATCCGGGCCATGTACAGCACCAGCCTGATCAACGTTCACTTCTGGCTGGCTACCGTTGGCACCGTACTTTACATCGTTGCAATGTGGGTGAACGGCATCATGCAAGGCCTGATGTGGCGCGCAGTTAACGATGACGGCACTCTCACCTACAGCTTTGTACAGGCGCTGGAAGCTTCCTGGCCGGGTTACCTGGTCCGCTTCCTTGGTGGTGTGATCTTCCTCTCAGGCATGATTGTCATGGCCTGGAACGTGTGGATGACCATCCGCCAGAAAGACGCAGTAGCGGTCGACAACGTTGCGGCGCAGCCGGCCTGATCAGGAGCTTTCAGTAACATGAGACACGAAATTGTAGAAAAGAACCTTGGCCTGATGTCGGTACTGATCCTTCTGGTGATCAGTACCGGGTTCCTGGTTGAGGTGCTCCCGCTGTTCTTTATCGAAGAAACCAACGAGCCAGTGGCAGGTCTTGAGCCACTGGATCCGTTGGAGCTGGAAGGTCGGGACATTTACATCCGGGAAGGCTGTCACGTCTGTCATACCCAGATGATCCGTCCTTTCCGCGCCGAGACCGAGCGTTACGGTCACTACTCCGTCGCGGGTGAGTTCGTTTACGAGCGCCCGTTCCTGTGGGGCTCCAAGCGTACCGGTCCGGACCTCGCCCGCGTTGGCGGCCGTTACTCGGACGCATGGCAGCGTATGCACCTGTACGATCCCCGCAGCGTAGTACCTGAATCCAACATGCCTGCATTCCCGTGGCTGTTTGAAGACAAGGTGGACCACACCAAGACCGCTCAGAAGCTGAAAACTCTGCAGCGCCTGGGAGTTCCCTATACCGACGAACAAATCGCCAATGCCGAGGATGAAGTCCGCGGGCAATTCGAAATCGATGCACTGGTGGCCTATCTGCAGCAGCTGGGTACGGTGATCTCAGAGAAACGGTAAATCCTATGGACATCAACGATTTCCGGGGCATTCAAACCATTCTGGTGATGATCGCCTTCATCGGCATAGTCTGGTGGGCGTACAGCGCCCACCGGAAAAAGAAAAACGATGAAGCGGCACACCTGCCCTTTGATGACGACGAGATTGCCGAGCGCACCTTGAAACAGGAACAGGACAAGACGGAGAAAAAACGATGAGTACCTTCTGGAGCATCTGGATCAGTGTGATCGTGCTCGGTACCATTTTTGGTTGCTGGTGGCTGCTTTGGGCAACCCGCAAGAGCCAGACGACCGACACCGAAACGACAAAAACGACAGGACATTCCTACGACGGTATCGAAGAGTACGACAACCCACTGCCGAAGTGGTGGTTCTACCTGTACATGGGTACCTGTATTTTTGCGCTGGTCTATCTGGCGCTCTACCCTGGGCTGGGCAACTGGCAGGGCCTGCTGGGCTGGAGCCAGCACGGTCAGTGGGAAGAGGAAGTGAAAGAGGCTGATGCCCGTTACAGCGAGATCTACGCTCAGTACGGCAACACCCCGATTGAAGAGCTTGTCGCAGACCCGGCAGCCATGGCCATGGGCCAGCGCCTGTTCGCCAACAACTGTTCAGTCTGTCATGGCTCTGCAGGCCGGGGCTCTATCGGCTTTCCGAACCTGACTGATGACGACTGGCTGTGGGGCGGTGACCCGGAGACCGTTTTCACAACCATCAAGAACGGTCGTCACGGCAACATGCCTGCCAAAGGCACCATGCCTGGCATGACAGCTGAGCAGGTAGATCAGGTAGTCAACTACGTGCTGTCATTCAGCAATCGGGCTCGCGACGAAGCCGCGGCAGAAGCCGGTGCTCAAGTGTTCCAGCAGGCATGTGTTGCCTGTCACGGTGTCGATGGCACCGGCAATCAGGCACTGGGTGCACCTGACCTGACCAATAATGTCTGGCTGTATGGCAGCGATTACGAGTGGATTGAAGAGACGGTTCTTTACGGCCGTCAGAACGAAATGCCGGCGCAAGGCGGGCGCCTTAGCGATGACCAGATCCACATCCTGACGGCTTACGTTTTAAGTCTGTCCAGCAACTGACCCGCCAGACCTGGCGCCTGAACAACAGGCGCCCGGTCTTTTCCAGTCTGGGCCTGCCCTATCTGCGGGTCCAGACTCGAAAAGATCTCCAGGCCTCAAGTTATTCGATCCCGAAGACCCCGGGTCTGCCACCCCCCAGGAGGTAATGATGAGCAGTCGGATTCCGGTCCAGCAAATTGACCCGAACACTGACGGCCCCTCCGACAAAAACAATAATAAACCGGAAACCGTCGAGCTCTACGCCAGCCGGAAGAAAATCTACGTCCGGGAAATCAAGGGGCTGTTCCAGCGCATTCGCTTTTTCAGCCTCATAGCGCTGATGAGCATGTATTTTCTTTTCGTCTGGATTACGGTTGATGGTCAACCGCTGATCCATTTCGACCTCCCGGCCAGGGAATTTCACCTCTACGGCATGACCTTCTTCCCGCAGGACTTCTTCCTGCTGGCGGCAATGCTGATCATCTGTGCCTTCGGCCTGTTCTTCATCACTACTCTGTTCGGCCGGGTCTGGTGCGGTTACACCTGTCCGCAAACCGTATGGACCTTTATCTTCATCTGGGTTGAGCATCGTATTGAAGGTAGCCGCAACAAGCGGATGAAGCTCGACAAGGCTCCCAATTCGCCCGAGAAAGTCATCCGAAAAACCACAAAACACGTGGTCTGGCTGTTAATTGCACTCGCTACGGGCCTTACCTTTGTTGGCTATTTTTACCCCATACGAGAGCTTATCGCCGACATTTTCACCCTCAGCGCCAACGGCTGGGCCTATTTCTGGGTTGGCTTTTTTACCCTTGCCACCTACATGAACGCTGGCTGGATGCGTGAACAGGTCTGTCTGTACATGTGCCCGTATGCACGGTTCCAGGCAGTCATGTTCGATCCCAATACCCGGGTGGTCTCCTATGACCCCAACCGGGGCGAGCCCCGGGGCAGTCGCAAGAAAACCGCTAACCGGGACGAGATACCCCTTGGCGACTGCATTGACTGCGGGCTTTGCGTCCAGGTTTGCCCCACCGGTATCGATATCCGGGATGGGCTTCAGTACGAATGTATCGGCTGCGCTCTATGTATCGACGCCTGTGACAGCGTGATGGACAAGATGGATTATCCCCGTGGGCTGATCCGATATACGACCGAGAACGAACTCGAAGGCAAGCCGTCCAAACTCATGCGGCCACGTACGTTCGGATACGGAGCATTGCTGATGCTCATGATAGCCGCAGTTGTGGTTACAATAACCTCAAGGGTCCCCGTCGAGCTGAACGTTATCCGTGACCGCGGCGCCCTGTTTAATTACAACGGCAATGGCTGGGTCGAGAACAGTTATACAATCCATATCAGCAACAAGGCCGACGAGCCTGAGGAATACCGGATTGAAGTCGAAGGTGTCGAATCCGCCCGCCTGCTTCGCGGCGACGAGCCCGTCACGGTTCAGCCGGGTGAGCTTCGCTCAATACCCGTAGTTGTGGAGATTGATCCAGCGCAACTGGAAGATATCAACACCTCCATCAGGTTCCGTGTCTTCGCCACCGGTGATGACAGCATCAAGGATGAAACCGATAGCCGATTTGTCGGTCCAAGACCCCGTTAACCCTGTACCGGGCGCCTTATCAGGCGTCCGGCTGTTTACCAGCGAGTCCAATATGTCAGAAACGATCAAGATTCACGATGATGAGGCAGCACGGCCCTGGTTTCGTCAACCATGGTTCTGGTTCCTGGTGATTTTCCCGGCTGCATCCATCATATATTGCATTGTCGCCCTGACCCTGTCCCTGACCACTCACACATCCATGGTGGTCGACGATTACTCCAAGGAAGGTCTCGGCATTAACCAGTCTCTGGCGCGGGACGCCAAGGCTGTGGAGCTGGGCCTGGAGGCGCTGGTAGAGCAGTCTGGGCGCAACCTGGATGTGACCCTGACGAGCACCAACGGAAACTCGGTAAACCCCGAGTATCTGGTACTGCAACTGTTCCACCCGACCATCGGGGAACGGGACCGGGTCATTCAACTCACTTCCGTCAGCAGCGGGCATTACCGCGGCCAGGTAGCGGGTACCATCGATGGTCGCTGGTATCTCGACATCAGTGGCCCCTCTGCTGAATGGCGCATTAAAGGCGAGGGTTACTTCCCGACCAACTCAGGGATGCTGGTAAAACCCGTCGTTCCGTCACGTGGCTGAAGTACTTTCCTGTTTTCACTGCAGCGAACCAGTCAGAAAGAGTGAAGCACTGGTGCCTGACCCGCAGAAGCCGGCTCAGGCTTTCTGCTGCCATGGCTGTCAGGCGGTTTTCGAAACCATTCACAGCGAAGGACTCAATGAGTTCTATCAGTTTCGGTCCGCCCCGGCAGTTACCCCCCGTGCTCTGACCCAGTCGGATATTGACCGGCTGACCGAGCTTGACCATCCCGTTGCTCAGGAAGCCTTCGTGGTGCCGGTCAAGGGCGGCCAGGAAGCACAATTGCTGATTGGCGGGATTACCTGTGCGGCCTGTATCTGGCTGCTGGAGCGACATCTGGCAGCCCTGCCAGGCGTCCAGGCATTCACCGTAAACCACTCCACGCAACGGGCCAGACTGGTCTGGTCTCCGGACAAGACTCCGCTCAGTACTCTGCTCATGGCGATCCACGAGCTGGGCTATACCGCTTCTCCGTACCATGCCGATGAGGCTGAGCTTGCGCTGAAAACAGAGAGTCGCCGTGCAATCACTCGCCTGCTAGTGGCCGGTATCGGCACCATGCAAAGCATGATGCTCGCCCTGCCCCTGTATTTCGAAATGATCAGCGAGGTGACCCCTGAATTTCAGCAGATGTTCCGCTGGTTCAGCCTGCTGGTGGCCACACCGGTCATTCTCTATAGTGCGCGGCCCTTTTTTACCAACGCCATTCGGGATCTGCGCTCTCGCCATCTCACCATGGATGTGCCAGTGGCAACCGCCATTGGTCTGGCCTTCATCGCCAGCGCATGGGTTACGGTATTTGGCGGTGAGGAAGTTTATTTCGAATCCGTCTGTATGTTCACGTTTTTCCTCTCTCTCGGCCGTTTCATTGAGGCACAGGCCCGTTATCGTGCGGGACTGTCTGGCGCCGCCATGGGGAATTACCAGCCCAGGATTGCCACCCGGATTCTGGATAATGACGAAAGCGAAGTAGTGGCAGCCCATCAATTGCAGGTAGGCGACCGCATCCGTCTCAAGCCAGGCGAAACCCTGGCGGTAGACGGGGTCATACTGTCCGGTACCTCCACGTTCAACGTGGCTGCGCTTACGGGTGAATATCTTCCTGAATCCCATGGCACTGGCGATGAAGTATTCGCGGGAAGTATCAATGGAGAAAGCCCCGTTGAGATCCGGGTACTGCGAACCGGAAATCGTACCCGCCTGTCCGGCATTCTTCGCATCCTCGACCGGGTTCAGTCGGAGAAGCCGCGTATCGCCCGCATGGCAGACCGGATCGCCGGGGTATTTGTCAGCCGGGTCCTGGTCCTTGCACCCGTCGTCTGGCTGGGCTGGTGGATAGCCGGCGCCGATAACGCCTTCGACATTACACTTTCTGTACTGGTCGTCACCTGTCCCTGTGCCTTATCACTGGCGACTCCGACAGCCCTCACCAGCGCAACCCTGAAACTGCGCCGTATGGGATTCCTTCCAACCCGGGGCCATACACTGGAAACCCTTGGTGAAATCGATACTGTTGTTTTTGACAAGACGGGTACGCTGACGGAAGGGCGTCTGCACCTGCTGGAGATTACTCCCTTCGGCGAGCTCAACCGTGAGCAGATACTTGGGGTAGCATCCGGCCTTGAACAGCACTCCGAACATCCTATCGCGGAAGTCTTTCGTGACATCAAACCGGAAGCTGTAACCGACGTACAGAACCATCTTGGCCACGGTCTGACTGGCCAATGGCAGAATAAAAAAGTCGTTATTGGTCATCGGGAGTTTATTGAGCAGGCAACCGGCACTCAGGTGGCTGCCCCCCTGGATGTTCAGGGCATTGATCTCTGGCTTGCAGTCGACGGCCAGGTCCAGGCCCGCATTATCATTGATGATCGTATTCGCAGTGATGCCCTGAAGACCGTACAAACCCTGCAGGCACGTAACATCCGCACGATCATGCTTAGCGGGGACCGCTCAAATCATGTGGCCCGGGTAGCCGGTGAACTTGGTATTGATGAAGCCATTGGCGGCGCAACTCCGGAAGACAAGCTTCATCATCTGCAGAAGCTGTCTGCTGAGCGCAGCAAGATCATGATGGTTGGCGACGGACTTAACGACCTGCCCTCCATGGCAGGAGCTGCGGTATCCGTTGCCATGGGATCAGCTACCGACCTGACTCAGCTGAAGGCGGACGGCGTCCTTCTGGGTGGTAATCTGAACCTGCTGGTGAAAGCCATTGATGCCAGCCAGAACACCCGGCGTATTATCCGTCAGAACCTGACCTGGGCACTGTGCTACAACCTGGGCGCGCTGCCAGCAGCAGCAGCGGGGCTTGTACCTCCCTGGCTGGCGGCAATTGGCATGTCGCTGAGCTCTCTGGTAGTCGTTCTGAACGCGCTCAGACTTGGGCGTGAGGATCGCAGCGAGCAGCAGTCAACACCTATACTGGTACCTGGCCAGTCACTTGAAGAGTCGGGAACCGGCGCATAATCGAGGTAATACCCCTGTGGATATTCTGCTGATACTCATTCCGATCACGCTCATCCTGGTGACAGTATGGGTGATCGCTTTTAACTGGGCCGTAAAGAGTGGCCAGTATGATGACCTTGAAGGGCCTGCTCACAGAATTCTTTACGACGATGACCTGGACATGATTCCTGAGGACGCCAAACAACCTCAGCAGAAAGAGGCATCCTCGAAAGCCGGAAAAAAAGAAGAACGACCGGAAGCTCAAGAGAATCCAGACAAGGGGGCCTGAATTGCAGGAACTGGCCTTGTCTTACCCCGCCGCCTTTGTTATCGGACTGCTGGGCAGTACTCACTGCCTTGGTATGTGTGGCGGAATCAGTGCTTCCCTCTCCATGGCCTTACCGGTCGGAAAAGGGTACCGGTTACGTCAGACCCTGATGCTGTTCGCTTTTAATGGCGGCAGAATTGGCTCCTACGTCATCATCGCAACACTCATTGCTTGGCTCAGCGTCAGCGCCACCAGTTCCTGGGGGGCGCTTGGCCCTGTGCTGAGGACGCTTGCGGGCGTCCTGCTGATCTTGATGGGGCTTTCCATGGGGCAATGGTGGAACGGCATCCGCCACGTGGAAAGGGTCGGTGGCCCGGTCTGGCGCCGCTTACAGCCTCTCACCCGCAAGCTGTTGCCCGTTCGCAATCCTTTCCAGGCCCTTTTGTTAGGCTCACTGTGGGGATGGCTGCCCTGCGGACTCGTGTACAGCACTCTCGGCTGGGCTGCTCTGCAGCCTACCACCACTGCTGCCGCCGGGACTATGCTGTTCTTTGGACTGGGAACTCTGCCTTCCATGATGGGCACCGGCTATGCGGCAACCTGGATACAGGGATTACGGACCAATCGCTGGTTCCGGCAGATTGCCGGTGGGTTGATGATAGCGTTTGGAATCTGGACGTTGCCCTGGATGGCATTGATGTCGCAAGGGTAATGGAATAGATAAAGAGAAGAAGCCCTGGCGCGGAGACGCACTAGGGCTTTTTTATAACATGTCCAACATTCATTGTCGGAACATGCCAGCTCGCCGATTCCCCACAGGTCCATAGTCGCTATGGTCCGACGTCCTGCGCCTGCCAAAGCAGGCGACTTCCTTAAAGCGCTCTTTAAGGTCCTTGGGGGGGCAATTTATCAACTCGATTTATACACGCGTTCCGGAGTTATCCGAACACTCTGCGGATGTATTTCCGGACAATAAAAAACCCCAGCACCTTGAGATGCTGGGGTTTGTAATAGGAGCCTGACGATGACCTACTCTCGCATGGGCAGAAGCCACACTACCATCGGCGCTGGTCTGTTTCACTGCTGAGTTCGGGAAGGG
>JAJUHY010000290.1 GCA_029265735.1 Marinobacter segnicrescens
AAAAAGTGGCGGAGCGGACGGGGCTCGAACCCGCGACCCCCGGCGTGACAGGCCGGTATTCTAACCAACTGAACTACCGCTCCGCGCTGTGTTGCCACCCTCTTGTTTGCCGCTTCCGGTTTGCTGGATATTCCCGCTACCCGGTGAAGCAATTGCTGTGTGACAACGAGTGCGCATTATATAGAGCCGCACAGGTATGTCAACGGTTTTACTGAAAAAAATTAAAGTTCGTCGATCGCCACAGCAGGCGCAACCGGCAAGGTGAAATAAAACACCGCGCCGGGACCATCGGGGCGCTCAAAACCGATCTCGCCACCCTGGGCCTGAATCAGCGACCGGCTCAGCGCCAGACCAATGCCCATACCTTCGTTTTTGGTGGTAAAAAACGGCAGGAAGAGCTTCTGCTCAGCATCTTCCGGCAGGCCTTCACCGTGGTCACGCACCTCGATGCGCACGGTCTGATCATCCAGCATTCGTGCAGTAACCAGAACAGGCTGATCCGAACCAGCACTGCGGGTAGACTCCAGGGCGTTGCGAATCAGGTTGAGGGCTACTTGCTGCACCTGGATTGGATCGGCCATCACATCGGGTATGGTGTCCGCCAGCGCCACCTCGACGCCGCCGTCATTGTTACGGGCGTCCACTTCTGCGAACAGGCGAGTTTCTTCAAGCAGGCCCTCCACCGACAGCACTTCCTTGCCTACCGCCGGCTTGCGGACAAAGCCCCGGATCCGACGGACCACTTCGCTGGCCCGGTGGGACTGGGCCTCGATTTTCTCGAGGGTCTGGGACAGCAGTTCCGGATCCGGCTCATCGGTACGCAGCATGCGCAGCGCAACCCGGGCGTAGTTGGTAATGGCCGTCAATGGCTGGTTCACTTCATGGGCAAAGCCGGCAGCCATCTCCCCCATGGTGGCCATGCGGGACGCGTGAGCAAGCTGATCCCGCTGCTCTTGCACCAGATCACGGGCATCTTCCAGCGCCTGCTCACTTTCCAGCTCTGCAGTAATGTCACGGAACACCACCACCGCGCCGGTAAGCTGATTACCTTCTTTCTTGGGAGTGGCGCGGTATTCCGCAGGAAAGGAAGTGCCATCGGCACGGAACAGGGTGACGTTACGCTGGTGCTCGGCAATGCCCTGGCTGCAGGTCGCCTGTACCGGTAAAAGATCGGCATCCTCCAGCTGCTGTTCTGAGCCTTGGACCTCGGTCCGCCATAAATCACCATCACAGGGCCGCGACTGGTGAAAGTGGAGCTCAAAGAAGTTCTGACCGATCAGTTCCTCGACACTGCAGCGGTTCACCAGTCCGGCCGCCGGGTTGGCAAAAGCAATATTACCTTCGGCGTCGAGACCGTAGATAGCTTCACTGATGGCGTTAAGGATGCGGGTCTGATCGCTTTCCAGTTCCCGGTTGCGCTGCTGAAGTGCCCGCTCAAGACGGATGACCCGCGCATGGGTACTTACCCGGGCGATCACTTCCTGGGCCTGGAACGGCTTTGAGATATAGTCGGCACCACCCAGCGAGAATCCCCGCAGTTTGGCATCCACGTCGTCAAGGGCAGACAGAAACACCACGGCCGAGTCCGCCGTCGCCGGATCAGCTTTCAGACGTTCGCAGACCTGGTAACCGTCCAGGTCCGGCATCATGATGTCCAGCAGGATCACTTCAGGGTGATGGCGCTGTGCCAGGCTTAACGCCTTTTCGCCATCGTTGGCGATCAGCAGACGGTAGCCCCGGTCCTTCAGTGTTTCATAAAGGACCTTAAGGTTCTGGGCATTATCGTCTACGAGCAGTACCGTCGGTTCGGTACTTACCTGATCAGTCATAGTTTACAGCCGGTTGAAAAGATACGGAGATGATGAGCCGTATTTCATCCGACGTCGATAAGGTCCTTTACGGACAATACCATGCGGACCAGGTGGGCCAGGGAGTGGGTGCCCATCTTATGCATGACCCGCGACCGGTGAATCTCCACCGTGCGCTGGCTGATGTCCAGTTCGATCGCGATCACCTTGTTGGCCTGGCCGGCGATCATCCGTTCCATGATTTCGGTTTCCCGGGGCGTGAGCGTGCGAATCTTGCGGACGATTTCCTGGCGCTCACTGAGCGTCTTGCGCTGCTCCCGGTCCTGTTCCAGAGCTGCGTCGATTTTTTCCAGCAGGGCCTCTTCCCGGTAGGGCTTCTGGATAAAGTCCACCGCACCTTCTTTCATGGCGTCCACCGCCAGAGGTACGTCACCATGGCCGGTCACAAAGATGATCGGTAACAGGCAGTGCCGGGCATTGAGCTTTTTCTGCAGCTCCATGCCATCCATTCCCGGCATACGAATATCCAGAACGATGCAGCCGGCCATATCTTCCGAGTAATCCCCCAGAAAGTCCGTTGCGCTTGGGTAGGGTTTAACCTGCTTGCCATCGGACTTCAGCAGCAGCTCCAGTGAGTCGCGTACGGCCTCATCATCCTCGACCACATACACCGTTTGCTGGATTTCTGTCATTGCTGTCACTCCTGTCGTTAAGACCCTGTACTGGGACGCCGGCTACATACAACTTCTTCGGATTTCCAAGAGGTTAATGGATCAGCGTTTCCTTTGCAGCCCCCAAAAGCGCTTCCTGCTCCTGACGTTCATGCTCCCGCAGCCCGGCCAGGCGTTTTGCAATTGCCGCGAAAACCGAACCTTTCGGGTAGTTGCCCTTCCGGTCCGGCCGCCCCGCGGGCCGCCCGAGCAGCAGTTCGACAGCCTCTTCAACAGAGCGGATGGCATAGATATGGAACTGCCCCTCGCGTACGGCCTGCACAACACTGCTATCGAGCATCAGGTTCTGAATGTTGTTCGCAGGAATAATAACCCCTTGAGTACCGGTCAGACCCTTGATCACACAGGTATCGAAAAAACCTTCAATTTTCTCGTTGGCGCCGCCAATGGGCTGAACCTCGCCGAACTGGTTCATGGAACCGGTAATCGCCAGGTCCTGCCGCACCGGAATCTCCGCCATGGCAGACACCAGAGCACACAGCTCAGCAACGGACGCACTATCACCATCCACTTCGCCGTAGTTCTGCTCAAAGGTCAGGCTGGCGGACAGGTGGATCGGGTCTTGTCGGCCAAAGCGGGACGATATCCAGGCACTGAGAATCATCACGCCTTTGGAGTGGATATTACCCCCCAGTTTAACGTCACGCTCGATATCCAGAATATCACCG
>JAJUHY010000277.1 GCA_029265735.1 Marinobacter segnicrescens
AGGAAATCGACGCCCTCGGCGGTGCCATGGCAAAGGCCACGGATCTGGCCGGTATTCAGTTCCGGGTTCTTAACAGCCGCAAGGGGCCGGCGGTGCGAGCCACCCGTGCCCAGGCGGACCGGGTGCTTTACAAGGCAGCGATCCGGGAAATCCTTGAGAACCAGCCCAACCTGATGCTGTTCCAGCAGGCGGCCGACGACCTGATTGTGGAGAACGACCGGGTAACCGGTGTGGTCACCAATACCGGCATCCGCTTCCTGGGCAAAACCGTGGTGCTGACCACCGGCACTTTCCTTGGCGGCGTCATCCATATCGGCCTGCAGAACCACGCTGGCGGCCGTGCCGGGGATGCGCCGGCCAATGCGCTGGCTCGGCGTTTACGGGAATTACCGTTCAATGTGGGCCGTCTGAAAACGGGCACTCCGCCTCGTATTGACGCCCGTACCGTGGATTTCTCCGTGATGGACGAACAGTGGGGCGACGACCCCGCGCCGGTGATGTCATTCATGGGCTCCCGGGATCAGCATCCGCAGCAGGTATGCTGCTATGTTACCCGGACCACCACCGAAACCCACGACATCATCCGCAGCGGATTTGATCGTTCACCCATGTTTGCCGGTGAAATCGAAGGCGTCGGGCCGCGTTACTGCCCGTCTATCGAGGACAAGGTCAACCGTTTTGCAGACAAGGATTCCCACCAGGTTTTTGTCGAGCCGGAAGGCCTGAACACCCACGAACTCTATCCCAACGGCATCTCTACCAGTTTACCGTTTGATATCCAGCTGGCGGCGGTGCGTTCCATTCCCGGTTTCGAGGACGCCCATATCACCCGGCCGGGTTACGCCATCGAGTACGACTACCTGAATCCCCAGGACCTTCGTCATACCCTGGAAACCAAATTTATCGGTGGCCTGTTCTTTGCCGGCCAGATCAATGGCACTACCGGCTATGAAGAGGCTGGTGCCCAGGGTCTGCTGGCGGGTCTTAACGCCGCGCTCCAGGCCCAGGATAAAGAGCCCTGGTATCCTCGCCGGGATGAAGCATACATCGGCGTGCTGGTGGACGACCTGATCACCATGGGGACTTCCGAACCCTACCGGATGTTTACCAGCCGCGCGGAATACCGGCTGATCCTGCGGGAAGACAACGCCGACCTGCGGCTGACCGAGACCGGCTATCAGCTGGGGCTGGTGGACGAGGCCCGCTGGCGGGCATTCAATGAAAAGCGGGACGCCATCGCCGTCGAGCGGCAGCGCCTGGAAACCACACGCATCCATCCCAAAACAGAGCAGTCTGCCATTGCAGATCGCTATCTGCGACAGCCCATGCAGCGGGACAACACTTTGGCGGATCTGCTGCGCCGGCCAGAGATCGGCTATGCCGAGGTTGCCGAAATCGGCGGTTCGCGCGCCGGTATTGAGGCGGTTGAACAGCAGGTGGAAATCGAAATCAAATACGAGGGCTATATCTCCCGCCAGGCCGACGAGATTGAGCGGCTGCGGCGCAACGAGGAAACCCGTCTGCCGGACGATCTGGACTTTGACACGGTTGGCGGCCTGTCCAACGAGATTCGTCAGAAGCTCAAGGAAGTTCGGCCGGAAACCATCGCCCAGGCGTCGCGCATCCAAGGCGTCACCCCTGCCGCCATTTCCCAGTTGCTGGTACACCTGAAAAAGCGGGATCTGCTCCGCAAGCAGTCGGCCTGACGGGCAGATTATGAGCGAATCACTCTGGCAACGGCAGCTTTCTGAAGGGCTCGCCGGGATGGATCTGACGTTATCCGCTGAGCAGCAGCAACAGCTGCTGGCATTTCTGGCTCTGCTCAATAAGTGGAACCGTGCCTATAATCTCACGGCGGTGCGGGAGCCCCGCCAGATGGTGCCTCGTCAGTTGCTGGACAGCCTGACGCTGCTGCCGTACCTTACCGCCGACCGTATCCTGGATGTGGGCGCCGGTGGTGGATTGCCTGGCATCCCGCTGGCGATCGCCTGCCCCGAACGGCAGTTCACTCTGCTGGACAGTAACAGCAAGAAAACCCGGTTTCTTACTCAGTGCAAACTGGAGCTTGGGCTCGCCAACGTTGAAGTTATCCACGGCCGTGCCGAAGACTGCGAGCCAGAACAACCTTTTCTGCAGATTACCAGCCGTGCCTTTACCGCACTGGCAAATCTGGTCACCTGGTGTGGTCAGTTACTGGCCGATGATGGCCAGTTCCTTGCCATGAAAGGCCAGTTCCCGGATGATGAAGTGTCATCCCTGCCGGCGGGCTGGCAACTGGCGGAGCACCATCCCCTGGATTACCCGGGCCGGGACGGCGAGCGCCATCTGCTGGTGGTTCGCCGGGTGTCTGCATCCCAGGATTCCACTACAGGAGGCTAGCATGGCTCGCGTGATCGCCGTGACCAACCAGAAAGGCGGGGTTGGCAAGACCACCACCTGTGTCAATCTGGCTGCCTCACTGGCTGCTACCCGCCGCCGTGTGCTGCTGGTGGATATGGACCCCCAGGGCAACGCTACCATGGGCAGCGGAGTCGACAAGAACGGCGTGCAGCTTTCCGGCTACGACCTGCTCACCAAACGGGCGACCGCCCCTGAGGTTATTGTCGCGGTAGAGAACGGCGGCTTTGACCTGGTGCCGGCCAACGGCGACCTGACTGCAGCAGAAGTGGAGCTGATGAATGAAATCGGCCGCGAGCACCGCCTGCGTCTGTGCCTGAACCTGGTGCGGGACAACTACGACTACATTCTGATCGACTGCCCCCCCTCCCTGAACCTGTTGACGGTAAATGCGCTCTCGGCGGCAGATTCCGTACTGATTCCCATGCAGTGTGAGTATTATGCGCTGGAAGGCCTGGCGGCCCTGATGAACACGATTCAGCAGATTCAGGAAACGGTCAATCCCAGTCTGCAGATCGAAGGCATACTGCGCACCATGTACGATCCCCGCAACAGCCTGACGCTGGATGTGTCTGCGCAGCTGACCGAGTATTTCGGGGACAAGGTCTATAAAGCGGTCATTCCCCGTAACGTGCGACTGGCGGAAGCACCCAGTTACGGATTGCCGGCGCTGAAGTACGACCGCACATCGAAAGGTGCAGTTGCCTATCTGGCACTGGCTGGGGAGATGGTGCGGCGTCATGGCAGTCGCAAGGCTTCGGGCAGCGTGGCGGTTTGAGCCATTTGTGCTATTTCGATGGCCATGTAACATAGAGTATTGCTATCACACACTGGTGGCGACCATTACTACCTGTACCAATCGCGAAGATCACTTGCGAATTCTTCACTGTGGATAACTGACGACAATCATGGCGGCTAAGAAACGAGGACTGGGCGAACGGGGCCTGGGCGCCCTGCTGGCGAATTCCCGGGTAAATCTGGACGAAGCGCCACCCAACCATGACGGCGAACTGCGGGAGCTCCCTGTCGATCTGATCCAGCGGGGGCGCTATCAGCCCCGCCGCGACAT
>JAJUHY010000143.1 GCA_029265735.1 Marinobacter segnicrescens
GGCTCGCCCGGTAGCCGTATATACCAATATGGCGCCACGCCCGATAGTCTTCCGGCAAAGCCTGCGGAACTTCACCCGGCGTCCATTCCGCCCGCAACCAGGGCATGGGCGCCCGGCTGAAATAATGAGCGTAGCCTTCATGGTCCATCACGACCTTCACCACGTTGGGATTAAACAGTTCGGCCGGCTCAGTAATACGCTCACACAGGGTGGAAATGGAAGCTTCCTGGTTATGCTCCAGCGCCTCTGCAACCTGGTCAATCAGTGCTGGCGGGATCAGCGGTTCATCCCCCTGAACGTTGACGACGCAGGCATCGTCCGGCAGGGCCAGGTGCTCAGCCACTTCCTGTAGCCGGTCCGTGCCACTGGCATGATCAGGCGAGGTCATGACCACTTCTGCCCCAAACCTGCGGCAGGCCTGCTCGATACGCTGGTCGTCGGTGGCGATCAGTACCCGTCCGGCGCTGCTCTGACAGGCGCGCTCGTACACGTGGCGAATCATGGGCGCGCCGCCGATGTCCAGCAGCGGCTTTCCTGGCAGGCGGGTGGATGCATAACGGGCCGGGATAACAACGATAAAAGACACGTCTCTATCCCAGCGGCCGGTCTACGCGTTCTTCAGCACCCAGGGTTCGTGCCTCACTGGCAAGCATAACCGGGATGCCTTCACGGATCGGGAACGCCATGCCATCGGCGTAACAGACCATTTCATTGCGCTCGCGATCCAGCTTCAGGTCGCCTTTGCAGACCGGGCAGGCCAGCATCGCAATCAGTTTCTTGTCCATGTCATGTCTCTCGCATTAAGGAAGCATTCAGGCCGCGGATGGACAGCTTATGCTCCAGAGTATCATCCACTGCACGGGCAAAAGACTCCGGCAGTTCCGGCGCTACATCCAATACCCAGCAGCGCTCGTCAGCGAAAGGTTTTATCTTTACAGCGTCTTTCGCCGTCATCAATACCGGCCGCTCGTCGCCAGTGGCGATATCTTTTTCAGTATATCGATGATGATCAGGAAACGCCCGGCGCTCTACCCTGGCGCCAAGCTCCGTCAGCTGGTTGAAGAACCGGGCCGGATTGCCAATGCCTGCCACCGCGACGCAGGAACGCCCTTGCAGCCAGTCACGAGCATCCCGGACCTCTCCGGTGAGCAGATGGCGTACACCCGCAGGTTGCAGGGTCATGGTATACGACCGGGGATGGTCAGGAACACGGGGCCCCGCGACGCCGTTGACCACAACCAGATCCACCTCGTCGATGCGCCCGACAGGTTCCCGTAAGGGGCCAGCAGGAATAAGCGCTCCATTTCCCACGCCCCGGGCGCCATCAAAAACGGCGATTTCCACATCCCGGGCCAGGGCGTAGTGCTGCAGCCCATCATCGCACAACAACAGATTGCCCAGATTCTCCGCCAGCACAAGCCGGGCGGATTCTAGACGTTGCGGATGGACCAGCACCGGACACCCGGTCTGGGCCGCCAGCATGACTGGCTCATCTCCTGCCAGCGCCGGGTCAGTATCCGCACGGACCAACAGGGGCTTTTCTCCCGAGCCCTTGCCCCCATAACCACGGGACAGTATCACCGGACGCCACCCCTGCTTCTCAAAGTGGGCAGCGAGCCAGATGGTAAGGGGGGATTTGCCGGTACCACCGGCCGTGATGTTGCCCACCACAACGACAGGCACGGGCAGTACCGGGGCTGCCAAGGCGAGCCGCTTGCGCCGGCGCGCGGCGATCGTCTGGTAGAGCCTGCTCAGGGGCATCAGCGGCCACAGTGGCCGCCCTGCCCCGTACCATAGCCGGTCAGTCAGATCCGTCATCCGTTCTCGCTGAACTGCATCTGATGAAGTTGGGCATAGGCACCGCCCGCTGCGAGCAGTTCCGCATGGTTGCCAGACTCAATAATCCGGCCCCCGTCCATAACCAGTATGCGGTCTGCCTTCTCGATCGTGGACAGGCGATGCGCGATGACGAGCGTGGTGCGGCCTTCCATCACGACCTCCAACGCCTGCTGGATTTGCCGCTCGGACTCCGTATCCAGTGCCGAGGTAGCCTCATCCAGAATCAGAATGGGGGCGTCCTTAAGGAGCGCCCGCGCAATAGCCAGGCGCTGTCGCTGGCCGCCGGACAGCATCACACCGTTATCCCCCACCATGGTTTCCAGCCCGTCCGGCATACGCTCGATAAACTCCATGGCATGAGCCTTGCGGGCGGCTTCAATCACCTCTTCGCGAGAACGCTTTCGCAGATCCCCATAGGCAATATTGGCGGCAATGGTATCGTTGAACAGCACGACATTCTGGGTGACCAGGGCGATCTGTGCCCGCAGCGCACGCAGGGTGAAGTCAGTGATCGGGCGCCCGTCAATGCAGATTTCACCGTGAGCATAGTCGTAGAACCGAGGCAGCAGGCTCACCAGGGTCGACTTGCCACTGCCAGAGCGGCCCACCAGTGCTACGCTCTGGCCGGCGGGTATGTCCAGGTTAATCTCGTGGAGGACGTCGTCCAGATTATCCTGATATCGGAAGCGGACATTTTTGAACTGAATGTCGCCCTTGACCCGCTCTGGCACATAGGTACCCTCGTCTCTTTCCGGCTCTTCGTCCATGGTTCCGAAAACGTCATGGGCGGCAGCAACCCCTTTCTGGATCTTGCTGTGCACGGAGGTCACCTGACGGATCGGCTTGGCCATGGTGGCCGCAGCGGTAATGAACGCCACCAGTTGCCCGGTGCTCATACCACCACGGATCTCCGGCGCCAGCATTACCCAGACCAGAGCTGCAATGGCAAACGCCACCAGTACCTGAACCACCGGCGTGGCTATGGCCTGAGTCGAAGCCATCTTGAGGCCCTGCTTCATAGTGCGATCGGCGACCTCAGCGAACCGGTTACGCTCGTATTCTTCGCCACCGAAAGTGCGCACCACCCGATACCCGGTGATGGACTCGGAAGAAACATGGGTCACATCACCCATCGAACTCTGGATACGCCGGCTGATCTTGCGAAAGCGCTTGCTGGCATAGCTCACCACCAGACCAATCAGAGGACCAATGGCGACAAACACCAGCGTCAGCTTCCAGTTGGTGTAGATCATGAAAGCGAGCAGACCGATGATGGTCAGACCTTCCCGCAACAGAATGGTAATAGCGCTGGTGGAAGCGTCAGCTACCTGCTCTACGTTATAAGTCAGCTTGGACACCAGGCGTCCGGACGCATTGTTGTCGAAATAACGGGAAGGCAGGGCCAGCAGGCGATCAAAGACTTCCTTCCGAAGCGCGTTGACTACGTGGCGCCCCACATAGGCAATGAAATACTGCCCCATAAAAGTGCCTACGCCCCGGAAAGCGAATACGCCGACAATCATTGCGGTCAGTATCAGGCGGCTCTGGGCACTGGGGTTTTCAATGGCTTCGATAATATATTCCATGGCCGCAGCCATGCCGGTGGAGGCCGCGGCATAGATGATATTGCCCACGACCGCCAGCGAAAACGCGACCCAGAACGGTTTGACGTATTTCAGCAAACGGCGGTAAGTCTGCCAGTTGGAAGCTTCAGCTTGATTCATTAGCCTGCCAGATGGTTATCTGAACTGACCTACGCCATGCCTGCTCAGGCAGTGGCGCAGATCAGTCATCCGATGTGGGATCCGTGGTGAAACTGATCCGGGTAAAACCCAGCTTGCCCGCGACATCCATGGCCCGGATAACAAACTCATGTGCGGTACGGGCATCGGCGGTAATCACGAACGGCAGCGTATGGCTGTCGCCCGCCACGTCCCGGATTGCCTGTTCCAGGGTGCTGCGCCGATTATTGATCAGCGTGCGCCCGTTCACAATGTAATGCCCTTCCGCGTTTACCACCAGTTCGATCTGCTCCACCTCTGTTGTGATCGGCGTACCTTCCGCTGTCGGCAATTGAATATCCAGATGGGTGTCGTCAGGCAGCGTTGTCGACACCATCAGGAAAATCAGCAACAGGAAGACCACGTCAATCAGCGGCGTAAGATCCACGCCCACTTCGTGGCTACGCTGGCGTTGGAATTTCACGGGCGTCAGGCTCCCTCGACGTCAATTTCACGATCGCCGTGGACCACTTCCACAAGACGGACCGCTTCCTGCTCCATGCCCACAACCAGAGCATCCACCCGCCGGATCAGATAACGATGGGCGATCAGCGCCGGGATAGCAACGGTAAGACCGGCAGCGGTGGTGATCAGCGCTTCAGAGATACCACCGGACAAGGTCGATATATTGGCCGCCCCGGCACCCTGCATGCGGGAGAAAACCTTGATCATACCAATGACCGTACCCAGCAAGCCGAGCAGCGGCGAAATGGTAGCGATGGTACCCAGAGGGTTCAGGAACCGCTCCAACTCGTGAATGACCTGGGTTGCTTCCTGTTCAATGCTTTCTTTCATGACCTCACGGCCATGCTTGGCGTTCATCAGCCCGCTGGCCAGGACGCGCCCCGTCGGTGAAGAAGCCTGCAACGCTTTGAGCTTACGACCATTGAGTTCCCTGGCTTTGATCGAGCGCCAGAGGTCAGCTATCACATCCGGTGGTGCAATGCGGGACGGACGCAAGGTCCAGAGACGCTCCAGAATGATGGCCAGCGCCAAAATGGAGCACAACACTATGGGCACCATAATGATGCCGCCCGCTTTCAGAAGCTCAAACACGCACAGTCTCCCCTGATCTGTTACAAGCGGCGCTACTTTAGCATAGCCATGGGATCAGACCACAGCCGAACGCTACGTATGGGAAGGATTACTCACTACGGCCCACGCTGAGCCCTTCCAGCGGCCTGATCCAGAACGGCGCGTGCTTTCTCCACTCATGCACCTTCACGCAGCTTTCGGTCAGGGCAAGTCGCAGGGCGCCAGTGGTCGCGGTATTCAACAGGTGGCTGCCAACCGCCTGATAACGGGCAACGACATCGGGATGAGGATGTCCGTAGCGATGGCGATAACCGGCAGTAAAGATCACCAGCTCAGGAGACAATGCGCGAACAAAAAACGCGCCGGACGAGGTTTTACTGCCGTGATGAGGTGCCACCAGCACCAGAGTTCCGGTCCGGTCCGCAAGCTCTGGCAGGTCAGCCAGTAAACGACGCTCAACCCGGGTGGAAATATCGCCGGGCAGCAGTACCCGATAGCCATCGTATTCCAGCAGGACGACGCAGGAAGCGTCATTGGCATCCTTACGGCCCGGGCCTGCCTCAGCCTGCCAGAAGCGTACGGTCACTTCCCCCACCACCAGTGGCTGATGCCCGTCACAAGGAGCCGCCCGGGGCCGCAGATCTGCCGGTAACCGGTCAGGTTCACCGGCAATTACCCGCCGGGGCTCGAAGTGCATGAGAAGCGGCCCCAGGCCACCGGCATGGTCAGAATCGCCGTGACTGATCACCAGAGTGTCCAGTGAATGCACTCCGATCTTGCTCAGGGATGGGAGCAGCACTTCTTCAACTGCGTTATAGCCGGAAGCCGACTCCGGCCCGGTATCGTACAGCAGGGTCTGCCCCTGATGTTCAAGCATTACCGACAGACCCTGTCCCACATCCCATATCCAGAGCCCGGGCGTAGTCTGCCAGCTTGTTTTCCCAGGGCTGGTAGCAAC
>JAJUHY010000224.1 GCA_029265735.1 Marinobacter segnicrescens
CCGCGGCTATGACGGCACCGACCATATTGTGCTCTGGAACCTGAACCTGCTGAGGGACGAAGACGAGGATCAGACCCAGCTGATCCTGATCGGGCAGAATATTTCCGAAATTCGCCGGACCCAGGACCAACTCCATTATCTGGCACACTTTGATGTACTGACCGACACCGCCAATCGGCGCCTGTTCGAAGACCGCTGCCGGCGCGCCTTGGCCAGCGCCAGCCGCCACGGCCACCACTGCGCCCTGATCGCCCTGGACGTGGATCACTTCAAACGGATCAATGACACCCTCGGGCACGACGCCGGCGATGAACTGCTCAGGATTCTCGCCCAGCGACTGAAAGACAATGTTCGTGAGGAGGATACCATCGCCCGCCTCGGCGGTGATGAGTTCGCGGTGCTGCTGCACCATGTCAATGGCGCTGACGGCTGCGAAAAAGTCGCCAGGGGCATTCTGGAAGCCTTTTCTGAACCGGTCAGTGTGCCTGGCAGCGAGCTGGTCATCACCTCAAGTATTGGTATTGCTCTGGCTCCGGATGATGGCAACCATTATGAGCAATTGCTGAAGAACGCCGACATGGCCATGTACCGGGCGAAAAAGGCCGGGCGCAATAACTTCCAGTTCTTCAGCGAGGACATGAACCACGAGATGCAACGGATGATGGCTCTTGAGCAGGAGCTGAGAACCGGCATTCGTGCCGGTGAGTTCCAGCTCCATTACCAGCCGCTGCTTAATGTGAACACCGGCGAAATTGCCGCCCTGGAGGCGCTGCTGCGCTGGAAACACCCGAAGCGTGGACTGCTGGAGCCAGCCGACTTCCTGGAAGTCGCGGAACAGAGCGGCCAGCTCCATACGGTGGGACTCTGGATCTGTCAGAATGTGTGCCTGCAGGCGAGGGCGATCGAAGCCATGAATGGCGCCCCCATACCCATCAGCATCAACCTCTCTTCACGACAGTACAACCATGCGGGGCTTGCGGAGGAGTTGCACCAGATAATCACCGAATCCGGCCTCGCACCGTCCCTGCTGATGGTGAAAATCGACGAACGCACCCTGGCCGAACGGCCGGAAGAAACAACCACAGTGCTGCGCCGGCTGAAAAGCCTCGGGATCGGCCTTACCCTGGACCGCTTCGGCAGCGGACTGTCGTCACTGACTCTGCTGCGGGAATTACCTTTTGACCAGGTCAAGATCGACCCTGCCCTGCTCCAGCACGCCTCCGGGGATGAAAGCACGGCTGCTATCACCCGTACCCTGATCAGCCTGGCCCGTCAGCTTAACCTGCAGGTTGCCGCCAGCGGCGTTGAAACGGAAGAACAGGACCGCTTCCTCCGGCAGTCGGGCTGCCACCTGCTGCAGGGCCCCCGATTCTGTCCGGCGATTCCGTCAGAAGAACTGGCCAACCTGTTCGCAGAGGTACGGGCTGGACGGAAGCTATTGCCGGCACTTGCCGCCGACGATAGCGTCAGGAGTTACTGATTACCCGGTCAATGGCGCGCAGCTCCCGGATCAGCCCCCGGCCCGATTCCGCCTGACCGCGAAAATACTCTTCCGCCATGGGCGCGATTCCAGACACGCCTGGCAGCTCATGCCCCTGCTCCACAATAACTTTCATGCGGGCGAGAAAAATAAACTGCAGCCACTGGGGGAAGCTCAGGGTATCGATACAGAAGGGTTGGGTACTCGCCAGCGCTTCCGGCGACGGTATTTCGCTGGACCAGACGTTAATACGGCGCATTTCTGCTTCAATACCCAGCAGACGGTCAGCAATCTCATTGATAAGGTCCGGGGACGCGGTCATCAGGCGGCTCCATTGGCAGGCTGTTGAGGCGTGCGAAGTCTACCACCCCATAACGGATTTGACGAAAGGGATGGTCAGGCGGCGCTGGGCCTGAAGGGAATTCTCATCGAGGCGATCAAGGATAGACAACAGCGCGCCAAGGCCCCGGTCCGAGCGGCGCAGAATGAACGTGGCAACCTCATCATTAAGCACCAGCCCCCGCTGCTCGGCCCGGGACTGCAGAATGGTAATCCGGTCGTCGTCCCGATAGGTGCCCAGTTGCACCAGCAGTCCTTCCTGGAAACGGGAGCGCAGATCCGCCAGCACGAACGGCTGATTTACGGGCGTTTCATCCAGAGCCAGCATTACCTGATGGCCCAGATCCCGGGCCCGGTTGTAGAGATGGAACAGGGCTTCTTCCCATTCGCGGTTGCCCAGTACCTGCTCTACATCATCAAGGGCGACGAGATCCATCAGCTCGACACCACTGAGCGCTTCCGGACCAAGTTCCTGCAGCTCTGCAAGACTGAAACAGACAGCACTGCGGCCCTGTTGCTCATACTCGTGACAGGCCGCCTGCAACAGATGACTCTTGCCAGTGTCGGCTGCCCCACAAACCACCACCAACGGGTGGCTGCTGTCATTGCAGGCATTGCGCACCATGGCCGCCGCGGTCGCATTACGGGCGCCATGGAAATTGGCCCAGCGGGCCTCGTCCCGAAGCCTGACCCCCAGGGTAAGCTGAATACCACTCACGACGTCCGTCCCCGCAGGGCGCGAACACCCCAGATTGCCACATAGTGGCCGCCACTGATCAGGGCCATAATCACCACCGCCCACAGCGCCAGATCACCGGTACGGTCCGGGAGCGGGACGCCGGCTTGATGGGACATGACCGCAACAGCAGCCAGTATCTGCACCAGTGTATTAAGCTTTCCGAAAGCGCTCGGCTCAACATCGAACTGGCCTACAAAGCGGTGAAAGAGAACCGCGCCCAGAACAATCAACAGATCCCGTCCCAGCACCAGCACAAACAGCCAGAACGGAAACACTCCGGTCAGGGACAGCGCAAGGTAGGTCGTCACCAGCAGGAGCTTGTCAGCAAGGGGATCAAGGATGGCGCCAAGCCGGCTGCGCCAGTTAAAAAAACGCGCCAGAAAACCGTCCAGGCCATCCGTTACAGCGGCAATCACAAACAGCAGCAGCGCCTCATGGTAGTACCCGCTGGCCAGCGCCCAGGCGAAGGGTGCTACCAGAAGCACCCGGAATATCGACAAGGCGTTGGGTATCCATTGCCACTGCTGCACGTGCGCTTTCCTTTTGCCTGAGCCTGTCAGCGGCCTTCGTTCCCTGGCGGGATAACGCCCGCCGGCTGCCAACGGTAAAACAGAGTCTGCTGGACGTTGTGGAAGTCGTCCTCAGCCTGATCATTCCGCGGCCCTCCAGAGGGTCGGAAACGCGGCTCAAGGGCAATGTTCTGCTGCAACTGCGACAGCTCGCCCCGGTACTCCACCTCGAACACAATATGATTCGGTGCTACCGACACCGCACCTACCGAAGTCACCGGATTGAGCTGGCTCAGAGCCGAGCGGGCTGAGGCGTAGCTTGAGGGCGAATCAATCCCGTCAACCCGTAACTGCACTCTCGGACCAGTATCCACACCGCGGCCGCTGACTCCGTAACGTCCCGCCAGGTCAGACGCCCAGTTATCCACCATCTCCTTAATCAGGACTTCGGGGGACGGGGCTGTGACTGAGCGGGCCTGTTCAATCCCGGCTCCTTCGTATAGCCAGCTGGCCCGCCAGCCTTGCTGATGGCGACTGATACGAACAACCGCCAGCAGATCGTGCTCCAGCCCGGCAGATGCCTTCGCTACCTGGTCCATGAACTGCCCCCAGACCTCCGACAGCAGGCGGCGGTCTCCCGCGCGATCTGCTGGTGGCAACTGAAGGGGTATACCCCGCGCCTCGGCTGTACTCAGCAGCAGTGCCGACCAGCCCTGATCAGAGCTCTCGCCGGTTTCTACCAGCAGGCCCCGGTCCCCGCCTTCCTGAACCGCGACCCAGCTCAGGGTGAGAGGACGATTGGAGCCCCAGACCCGTGCACCAGCACCGGCAAGGGCGCGGTTCACCAGGCTGCGGGAAAACTGCAGCGTCAACAGCTGTTCGCCGTCGTCGTTCGTCTGCAGCTGACGCCCTTCTACCAGGTCGGCGACATTTGCGAAAACCGCCGTCATCTCTTCATGGCTGGCAACCGAACGGTCGCCTGAAACCCGCGTCAGTACCTGGGCGAGCCCTTGCCGGTACCCCTCCAACAGGTGCTCCTCACTCTCACCGGCAACGGGCACGGTAGCCTGGTAAAGATTGCTGACCATAACGGCAGAGGCCGGCTGAGCCGCAAGGATCAGAACAAGTGCCAGCAATGCTGCAGCGAGTACGAAGAGCGGGGTGTTTCGTGTTTTTACGGCCATGATGCTCCCAGGGTTTCCATAAGCGACACTAGGATACACGATGGTCTGGACAGTGAGTA
>JAJUHY010000156.1 GCA_029265735.1 Marinobacter segnicrescens
ATTTACTCTATCTCATTACTGCGGGGAGTGTGCTTGTTTCTGACAGCTTCTACGTAGCCGTCAGGAAGGTTGATAGCCGATTTGAGAAACCCTGAGCAAAGTATCGTGAATATCGCACTCCAGGCGGTAAACGGCTTGGGAGATACCGTTGCTTTGCCGGCGAGGGCTCCAGCGAGTTGAGCCCGGGTTTTTTCGTCACTCGCTACTCGGTCCAATGTGTTGGCTACTAGGCGGTCACGATCAACCTGCAGTTGCGCAATAATAAATAGTTCAAGCTTCTCATGCAGAGTTGGCGCGAGTTCCTTGATACGTCCTCTTTCGCTAAGAATCGTTTCGGCCAGCTCTTTTGCCGAACTCATTCTTGCTTTAGCCTGCACTCGACACCAAGACGTCTGAACCGACCACCATAATCAATGCCGGTATACTGGCTGCCGAGATCACTCCCATTATGAAGTACATTTCGTACTTCACGATCGTCTTAGGAAGGCGCGAGGTAACGCAACCCCTTGACGGTGCCCGGTAGTCCAAGTGAGAAAAACAAAAAAGGGCTATGACCCAAGCCATAACCCTTTGAGAATACTGGTAGCAAGGGGCGGAATCGAACCGCCGACCCCAGCATTATGAGTGCTGTGCTCTAACCAACTGAGCTACCTTGCCAATTCGTTTGGCATTACGCCCCAAACGAGGCGCGTATTTTCAGTATTCCGGACGGTTCTGTCAAGGCCTGTTCCGGGATTTTTTTCAAACACTTACACGTTGAAGCGGAAATGGATGACATCGCCATCCTGGACAATGTATTCCTTCCCTTCAAGACGCCACTTGCCGGCATCCTTCGCGCCCTGTTCGCCGTTGAACTGGATAAAGTCCTCGTAGGCGATCACTTCCGCCCGGATAAAGCCCCGTTCGAAATCCGTATGGATGACACCGGCGGCCTGAGGGGCTGTGGCGCCGATTCGTACGGTCCAGGCCCGGACTTCCTTTACGCCAGCCGTAAAGTAGGTCTGCAGGCCGAGGAGCTTGTAACCAGCGCGGATAACCCGGTCGAGGCCGGGTTCTTCCATGCCCATGTCCTCCAGGAACATGGATTTCTCGTCGTCTTCCAGCTCAGCGATCTCGGCTTCGATCTTGTTACAGATGGGCACCACCACGGCATTTTCCTGCTCGGCGATGGCCATTACCGTGTCCAGATGAGGGTTGTTCTCAAACCCGTCCTCGCTGACGTTGGCGATGTACATGGTGGGTTTGACTGTCAGCAGACACAGCTCACGGATCAGCGCCATCTGATCCGCGTCCAGATTCATGCTGCGCACCGGCTTGCCTTCGTTCAGTACAGGTAGCAGCTGTTCAAACATTTCCAGCTGGGCCCTGGCGGTTTTGTCACCGCTCTTGGCGATGCGCTGGACCCGCTTGATGGCCTTCTCGACAGTGTCCAGGTCCGCCAGGGCCAGTTCGGTATTGATAATTTCGATATCTGCCGCCGGATCCACCCGGTTCGCTACGTGGATCACGTTGTCGTCTTCAAAGCAACGTACCACGTGGGCGATGGCTTCGGTCTGGCGGATATTGGCGAGGAACTGGTTGCCAAGCCCTTCACCCTTGGACGCACCTTCCACCAGGCCGGCAATATCCACGAATTCCATGGTGGTGGGCAGCACCCGCTGGGGCTTCACAATTTCTGCGAGCTTGTTCAGGCGCGGGTCCGGCATGGGTACCACGCCGGAGTTTGGTTCAATGGTGCAGAAAGGGAAGTTTTCGGCACTGATCTCCGCTTTGGTAAGCGCGTTGAAGAGGGTGGATTTGCCGACATTAGGCAGGCCGACAATACCGCAATTGAATCCCATGGGGTGCCTCTGTAGATCGAGTAGGGGGCCGCAAAATGGCCGTGACGGACGGCGCAGGCCCGAAAATTTGCGTGGATTATACCCGGTGTCCGGGTGATGGTGCGAGTAAGGCGCCAGTCGGGCCTTAAATGGCAGAGCGAAGTTGCCGGGTTGTGGCTATGCCATCTGAGAAAGTCTCAGGTTATCAGTCAACCGGCTTGATGCTGTGGAGGCGGTTCATGGCCGCTGACAGTTTGCCGCTGGCGGCGTCGGGTAACACTCTCAGAGTCTCATCAATAATGCTGTTGAGCTGCTCGGTCTCCTGCTTGCCCAGCCGTCCCAGAACATAGCCGGTGACCTGGCGACTGTCGCCGGGGTGCCCGATGCCAAGACGCAGGCGCTGGAATTCCCGGGTTCCCAGGTGGGCGATGGTGTCCCGCAGACCGTTGTGACCGCCATGGCCGCCACCTTTTTTGAGTCTGGCAGTGCCGGGGGGCAGGTCCAGCTCATCATGGGCGACAAGGATCTGATCCGGGCTGATGCGGAAGAAGTCCGCCAGTGCCTTGATGGCAAGGCCGCTCCGGTTCATGAAAGTGGTGGGATTGAGCAGATGCAGGTCGAGACCCTGCCACTGAACGCGTGCGTAAAGCCCGTGGTATTTCTTTTCCGGACGGAGCGTCTGGCCCGCATCACGGGCCAGCGCTTCGACGAACAGAGCGCCGGCGTTATGGCGAGTATGTTCATAGTCGGCCCCGGGGTTACCGAGACCCACTACCATAACAATATCCTGTGCCATAAACACCTGCTCCTCAGCGCTCCCGAAATCCTCTCAGGGACAGGGGAGTGCCAGGAATCACTCCTTGCTTTCGCCTTCTTCAGAGGACTCTTCGCCCTCTTCAGTTTCCTCAGTCTCTTTGGCGCCTCTCGGCTTACTGATAGAAACAACTGCCTGGTCGTGCTCAGGACCGTGCTGCAGCACCGGGATGCGGACACCTTCCGGAAGTTTCAGGTCGCTCATGTGAACAACCTGATCCATTTCGACGTCCATCAGGTCGATTTCGATGAACTCCGGCAGATCCTGCGGCAGACAGGCAACTTCAACTTCGGTCATCAGGCGGAAAGCCACGCCACCGAAGGTCTTGATGGCCGGTGCGGACTCTTCATTCAGCAGGTGGATCGGCACGTTGACGTGGATCTCTTCATCTTTGCTGACGCGCTGGAAGTCGGCGTGGATCAGTACCGGCTTGTACGGATGACGCTGCAGGTCTTTCAGGATCACGCTCTCTTTCTTACCCTGAAGCTCAATGGTCAGGATATGGGAGTAGATCGCTTCGTCTTCCAGGCTCTTCGTCAGCTCGTTGTGCCAGATGCTGACAGGAGTTGCTTCTTTGCCACCACCGTAGATGACGGCGGGGATTTTTCTTTCTTCACGACGCAGGCGGCGGCTCGCACCTTTCCCCTGATCGTCGCGAGGAAACGCTTCAATCACGAATTCCTTCTTGGACATGGTCATTACCTCGTTGAATCACTTACCGGGCCCGCGACCAGGCTGACGGCAGTGATATCTGTGAACGCCGGCTTTTGCCGGCTATGAAAACAGAACTGGAGCCCCGCGATAACGGGGCTCCAGTTCCGGAAATTTCAGAGCGTTCTCTGCTGACCTGACGACAACCCGATGGTGTGGTCAGGCGTTCTCGAACATGGCGCTGATGGACTCTTCGTTGCTGACGCGGCGAATGGACTCCGCAAGCAGCCCGGCCATTCCGAGGAGGCGGATTCTATCACAATTCTTCGCCTTGTCACCTAGGGGGATGGTGTCGCACACCACCAGCTCATCCAGCTGGGAAGAATTGATGTTTTCGATGGCCGGGCCGGAAAGTACCGGGTGGGTAATATAGGCCACAACCTTGGATGCGCCCTGTTCCTTGAGGGCATTGGCCGCCTTGCACAGGGTGCCGGCAGTATCGACGATGTCGTCTACCAGAATACAGGTCTTGTCCCGGACGTCACCGATGATATGCATCACCTGGGCGACGTTGGCCTTGGGCCGGCGTTTGTCGATGATAGCCAGGTCGGCGTCATCCAGGCGCTTGGCCACGGCCCGGGCGCGAACTACGCCACCGACGTCCGGTGATACCACAATAAAGTTTTCGAAGCGCTGCTTCTCGATGTCTTCCAGCAGAACCGGCGTGGCGTAGATGTTGTCTACCGGAATGTCGAAGAACCCCTGAATCTGATCCGCGTGCAGGTCAACCGTCAGTACCCGGTCAACGCCGATGGATGAGATCATGTCGGCTACTACCTTGGCGCTGATGGCAACCCGGGTGGAACGTACCCGGCGATCCTGACGGGCGTACCCGTAATAGGGGATCACTGCAGTGATACGTGACGCGGACGCGCGGCGAAGGGCGTCGGCCATCACGATCAGTTCCATCAGGTTGTCGTTGGTCGGGTAGCAGGTTGGCTGAATAATGAAGACGTCGTGACCGCGAACGTTTTCGTTGATTTCAACGGTGGTCTCGCCATCGCTGAAGCGGCCTACGGTCGCCTGTCCCATGGGAATATGAAGTTTCTGGGCAATAGCCTTGGCAAGATCCGGGTTGGCATTGCCGGCAAAAATCATCAATTTGGACACGACGGAATCCTTCTGTGACTCGGCTTTGGATTCAGGGGAAGAGGAAGAAAGGTGGCTGGGGTGGCAGGATTCGAACCTGCGCATGACGGGATCAAAACCCGTTGCCTTACCACTTGGCGACACCCCAGTATCGTGCTGCTCTTTCGGCATCAGTTCAGCTCTGTCAGCTTTTTGTGAAGTGGTGAATGGTTCACCCCTCTAGCTACGAACCCCATGATGCCGGTAGGTCTTTGTACCCAGACTTTCCGGGCTTCTGCTTCTGTATGGAAACGTCCAAATATGCAAGCCCCGGTTCCGGTTAATCTTGCGGGTCCGAATTTGCTCAGCCAATCCAGGCTGGATTTTACCTCTGGATACAGTTGCTTAACTACATCCTCGCAATCGTTTCGGTACCCTGAGGCGTCTCCCTCAAAAGCGGGCGCTATTGTCGTCCGGGGGCTGTTCCTTGTCAAGCCCGGATGTGAAAATATTTTTGCAGTGCTGATTTCAACGGACGGAATTATAACAAGAAACCAGTCCTCAGGCGGGTTAGCGGGAGTCAGCTCTTCGCCGATGCCTTCGCCCACTGCCGCTCGTCCGCGCACGAATACCGGCACATCAGCGCCGAGGGCCAGGCCAAGGCCGGCCAGCTCATCTTCGCTCAGACCCGTTTGCCACAGGTGGTTCAGACCCACCAGGGCCGTGGCCGCATTGGAACTGCCACCACCCAGGCCGCCGCCCATGGGCAGCTTCTTGGACAGTTCGATATCTGCG
>JAJUHY010000231.1 GCA_029265735.1 Marinobacter segnicrescens
CCAGTTTGCCAGGTGGCCACGGCCTGGCCGCGTCAAGACCCGGCTGGAGCCGGAGCTGGGCGTTAATGGCGCGCTGCAGGCCCATATCCGTCTGACGCTGACGGTCATGGCCCGGTTGTAGGCCAGTGGTCACCCCTTGCAACTGGTCTGGGATGAGCCGCTGGTTACGCCGCCGGCAGAGTCCCGTCCCATTCTCGATGCGCTGGCACGTCATGATATTCAGACAAGTCTTCAGCAGGGTGCCAATCTTGGCGAACGCATGATCCATGCGCTTTCGACAGCACTGAGCCATGCGGGCCGGGCGATGATCATTGGCAGCGACTGCCCGTCCGTTGATGCATCTTATATTGAGCAGGCGCGGGTGTTGCTGGACCAGGCCGACGTGGTGTTTGGTCCGTCGGATGATGGCGGTTACGTGCTGATCGGTGCCCGCCGGACAGCGCCAGACATGTTGTCGGGTGTGGCCTGGGGTACGTCTGGTGCGCTAACGCAGAGTATCTGCGCCACAGAGCGCGCAGGGTTGTCGGTGGCGCTTTTGCCGCCCCGGTGGGATGTGGATGAACCGGCGGACTGGTACCGGTTCATCCGTTTTATGGCTCAGTCGGAAAGCGGCGGCTGAGCCCGCAGATGTTCCAGGGTCTCATGGGAGGCTTCCCGCTCGGGACCGGTTATCACCAACAGGCTGGCCTCCTGAGTATCAAATACCCGGTCAAACACGGTCAGCAATTGGTCTTTGCTGACCGTGGCAACAGCTCCGGCGAGTTGCTGGCGGGTATCGAAGCCCAGCGCCTGCCTGTCAATTTCCTGCCAGTAACGTTCCGATACGGCTGAAAGGGTGCGCTCCTGCTCGGTCAGCTTGCTGATGACCGCCTGCCGCTCCCGCTCCAGCGCACTCTCATCCATGTCGGCCAGCCGTGGGCGGAACTCTGCGGCAAACTCGGAGACGGCCTTATCAATGGCTTCTGCACCGGCTTCAGGGGATTGCACTACCAGCCCGATGGCAGGTGTTTCCAGCATTTCGAAGGGCGTCGCATACACGATATAACCCATCTGCCGCTGGGTCCGGATTTCTTCATAGAACGCACCGCTGACTATCTGGGTCAGCAGACGGTAGCGGGCGCGCTCCGGGAATTCGGTATCCCGGCCCTGATGATAGCGCAGGTAACCGGTATCCGGATGGGGTACCGCAAGCTCGATTTCAGTACGGCTCTCGGGCAGTGCCCGCACCTGACTCCGCGTAACCGTCGCTGTCTGGGAATCATTCAGCAGAATCGCCTTTGTCTGGGTGGCAGTGTTCAGAGCGAAGGCCCGGGTGGCGTTGCCATGGATGAGCATGACGGCATCAGCGTGATCGGTAAATGACGCCGCAAACGTGCGCAGGTCATCCACCGTCAGCGACTCTGCTGCTGCCAGTTTTTCATCCACTGTCCAGGCGCCTTCGATCAATGCGTCCTGTACCAGGGTCGCGGCCTGGGAAACCGGACGATCCTTCAGCCGGTTACGCAGGTTCTCTATCAATCGCTGCCGGGCAATCTGAAACCGCTGCTCGGTAATCACCGGGTCGGCGAGAATAGTCACGATTCGGTTTAGCAGAACCGGCAACCGGTCGTGGTAACCGCCGGTTCGAACCGTCAGCCCCCGCAGATGAGGATAGATCTGATAGTCCAGGCCCGCAGTCCGGGCAGGGTAGGCCCAGGGGTTCAGTTCCACGGAAACCGCTTCAGCCAGCAGGTGGGTCAACACCTGGCCGCGGGGGGATTCGGTGGTTAAAGGTGACCGCAGGCTCAGGAAAATATTGGCTTCGGGACGGCCGAAGCGGGTGTCTTTGGCAAACCAGAGTTCCAGATTGTCCATGGCCGCCAGACGATCGGGATGGGGCATGGATTCGCCGTCGACGATGCTGAGATCTTCCGGCACAAAGGGGTTGGCGCCGGGCAGGGCCAGTTCACGGGCCAGTTCGGCGACACTTTCGGTCCCTGTGGGTACGGAGATATTCTCTTCCAGTACGTAAGGGGTTTCGTACCAGGTGGTTTTCTCCGCGGTGTCCGGCAAGGGGTCATGGGAGCGGAGGGTAATCAGCACATTGTCCGGGGACAGGGCTTGCAGCAGCTCCCGGTACTGATCCGGAGCGTAGTCGACCATCATATAACCTGCCCGCAGTACGTCCTCGGGAGCCACTTCCTGCATCTCCATGGAGAGCCGCATGACCAGATGGAGCGGTTCGGGGCGCTGCTGATAACGGAAGTCGATTTCAGCCAGCTGCCGGGCTTCTTCAAAGCGCTCCTGGTTGATGCCCTGTTGCCGGACCAGGTCGATGTATTCAAGGGCAAGTGCAATGATGTCGTCCTGGTGGCGCAAGCCCTCCTGGGTCAGCGCCATGCCAAGCTCCAGGGTGGAGTGAACACCCGTGTCCATGCCGCCACCCGCGTACAGGCTCTCAACCCATCCCCGGCGCTTGAGAACATCAAAAAGACTGCCTGGCCCCTCGTGTCCCAGCAGGCTGGCGACGTAGTGTAAGGGCTTGGTGGGATAGAGCTCCAGCTGGGAATCGATGGGGAAAATGAGTTGCAGCTGTTTGATATCCTTGATTGTCTGTACCTGAAGCCGGGCAGGGAGCGCATCGTAGTTAAACAGGGCTTCGGTATGTTCACGAACGGCCAGGTTCCGATTTTCAATGACCTCAAACCGGGGCCGGACCATGGCTTCCAGCTCATCGAGGGATTGTGGCCCATAGACTGCCAGGGTCATCAGGTTGGCTGAGTACTGTTTTTTCCAGAACTCAATCAGGTCGTCCCGGAGCGGTCGCTCTTCCGTATTATCCAGGGTGATCAGGTTGCCCACTGAGAACTGGCTGAATGAATGGGCCGGATTGCTGATGGCTTTGCGGACGGAGAAATAACGACGGCCATCATCTTTTAGAGAAGCGCTGTACTCCGAATGGACGGCGTTGCGCTCCCGGTCAACCAGCTCGGGGGTGAACAGGGGTGCTGCAAACTGCTGGGCAAAACGGTCGAGGGCGGGCTCCAGGTAGTCGGCCTGGATATCAAAAAAGTAGTTGGTGTCCTGGAACGCCGTAAACGCGTTATGGTTGCCACCATGGCTGCGGATAAACTGCTGATACTCCCCGGGGTCCGGATACTTTTCGGTTCCCAGAAACAGCATGTGCTCCAGAAAGTGTGCCATGCCTTCCCGACCGGCCGGGTCGTTGCCGCTGCCTACCGCGATGTTAAGGGAAGCAGCTGCCTTGTCCGCATCGGGGTCAGAAATTAGCAGCACCTTCAGATCATTCTCAAGGTTGAGATAACGGTACTGATTGTTATCCGCCGGGCTTTTTACCGGTGCCAGCCGCTCCTGCTCTGCGGCTTGGACAGTAGTAAAAGCAAGCAGGGCCAGCAGCGTGACCAGCCCTGTCAACATCCGGTGTGCAGCAGAATAAGTGCCCATGCAGCGGTTCCTTTACTGTAACGAATGGGTTATGCGGTCTGACCGATCAGTGCACCTGGCCCGTGCTGGTTGTGGTGGGGTGCTGATCCAGAGTAATCCTGGCCAGAGTAGCGGCCTCGTTGCCACTGAGCTGGCCGGTCGCGATGCGCTCAAGCACCGATGCCATCACCGCAACCGCCTGGCGCTGTTCCGAAAGTTCCGCCTGGAAGGCATCATCAATGGCCTGGTAAACCGCCTGGATTTTCTCTTCGCGGCTGCTTGGGCCAGTGGCTGTGTCGTTAATGGCCTTCAGGCAGGCTCGGGCGATTGAGATGTAACGATCAGTGTTGTCCTGGGTGGACATTCGTGTGTCTCCTGGCTGAATAAGTATCAGGGGTTATGGACCGCAAGTATGGCACCTTGTTCCCCCCGACATATTGCTGATCTGCCATGGGGCTGTTCAGGCGTCGGTGGTGTCGGTAGTCTTCACTTCCGGCGTTTCCGGCAGCGCCAGTCCGCCCAGGGCTTTCCAGCGATTGACGATGCTGCAGAAGAGGTCCGCGGTTTTTTCCGCGTCGTAGGCCGCTGAATGGGCTTCCCGGTTACTGAACTCCAGCCCCGCCCGCTTGCAGGCTTCCGCCAGCACCGTATGGCCATAGGCCAGCCCGGCCAGAGTCGCGGTGTCAAAGGTAGAGAACGGATGGAACGGGTTGCGCTTCACGTCTGCCCGCTCGGCGGCGGCGA
>JAJUHY010000179.1 GCA_029265735.1 Marinobacter segnicrescens
CACCCGGCAATCGGCCCGATACCCACCTTCCGCCGCACGTCAGCCATCAGGGGCGATGCGTAGGCGCGGGCCTTTTCGGCGCCCTGCTGCAGAATGCGGTCCAGTTGCGCCGGGTCATCCATCAGGACGTTGTACTTTTCCCGCATGGGCGCCAGCTCATCATTGATCAGCTCAAACAGTTGCTTCTTCGCCTCGCCCCAGGCGATACCGTTCTCGAACGCCTGACGCATGGCGGCGGTCTGCTCCGGACTGGCGAAGGCCGCATAGATGGAAAACACGGAGCTGCTATCCGGGTCCTTGGGTTCGCCGGGCTCCAGCAGGTTGGTCTTGATCTTGTTGATGGCCTTGCGCAGCTGTTTCTCACCATCAAACAGCGGAATGGTGTTGTTGTAGCTCTTCGACATCTTGCGGCCGTCCAGCCCCGGCAGAATCATGGTGGTCTCGTCAATGGCAGCTTCCGGCAGCGTAAAGGTTTCGCCGTACAGGTAGTTGAAGCGCTGGGCGATGTCCCGGGCCATTTCGATGTGCTGGGTCTGGTCACGGCCTACCGGAATTTTCTCGCCATTGAACATCAGAATGTCCGCCGCCATCAGAATCGGGTAGCAGAACAGTCCCATGGTGATGCCCCGGTCCGGATCGTTGCCTTCGGTCTCTTCGTTTTCCTGTACCGCAGCCTTATAGGCATGGGCACGGTTCATCAGGCCCTTGGCGGTTACGGTGGTGAGCACCCAGGTAAGCTCGGTGATCTCAGGCACATCGGTCTGACGGTAGAAGGTGACCTTCTCCGGGTTCAGTCCACAGGCCAGCCAGGTGGCGGCAATGGCACGAACGGATTCCTGCACCCGGGTCGGCTCCTGGCATTTGATCAGCGCGTGGTAGTCAGCAAGAAACAGATAGGACTCGGTGTCGGCGGACTCGCTGGCGCGAATGGCCGGGCGAATGGCGCCGGCATAGTTGCCCAGATGGGGAATGCCCGTGGTGGTGATACCCGTCAGTACTCGTGTCTTGCTCATATCGTTGCGCTGTTCCGGATGGGGTGAAAAAGAGGTTATAAAGAAAGCAGAACCATACCCAATACAAGGGCATGCAGCAAACAGATTGATGGTGAACCGGTCATTAAAACCGGTATTATCAAACGGTTTCCGCGCTCTGACCTGCCATAAGGATCGGACCGATCATCACGGCGACTTAAGGATAAAAATGGCCCTGACACTCTATCAGTTTGCGATTTCCCATTACTCCGAAAAAGTCCGGTGGGCTCTGGATTATAAAGGCATTCGCTACGCGCCGGTGTATCTGCTGCCGGGCATGCATGTCAAAACGATTCGTGGACTGACAGGGCAGAAACCGACCAGTGTGCCGGTGCTGGTGGACGATCAGGAGGTGATCCAGGGCTCGGGGAAGATTCTGGATTATCTGGACAGCCGTTTCCCGGCTACGCCCTTGTTGCCGGATGAGCCCCAGTCCCGGGAAGCCGCACTGGCCTGGGAGCGGCGCCTCGACGCCGAGGCCGGCCCTGCCGTGATCACCTTTGTATATCACCACCTGCTGCAGCGGCCGAAAGTCATGGCCCCATTGCTGGCGGCGCAGCTGCCGTTCTGGAATCAGTACCTGCTACGCCTGGGTTTCAGCCGGGTGGACGAGATCATGCGGAAGAGGATGAACATTAACGAGAAAACCGCTGATCAGTCCCGGGCAAAGGTGGAAGCACTGCTGACAGAGATCAACGAAATCTACGAAAGCGGACGCTATCTGGCGGGAGATCAGTTCAGCCGCGCGGATATTACCGCCGGTGCCCTCTTCGCTCCCCTGTTTCTGCCGCCGCAATACCCGGTTCCCAGCCCGAAACCCGAACGGCTGCCGCCCGGCCTGAAAGCGTGGCATCAGACTTCGGGCCATCTGTTACAGCCGGTGATCGCCCGCTATCGCAAACATCGGCGCCAGCCCTCAGCCTGAGGAGGGTGCGGTTTCGCCCGCCGACTCAGGGGTGCTGCTGCAGGAACTCCTGCCATACCCGGGCAGACTGTTTCGGTACTTCCATCATGGGCACATGACCGACGTTATCGAGAAGTACCACGGTGCTCTGGCGGATACCCTGGGCAAACACTTCGGCATTCTCCGGCGCCAGCACCCGGTCCTTCCGCCCCCATACAATCAGGGTGGGTGCATCTATGGCCGGCAGAATTGCTGACAGTTCCAGCTGCTCTGCCGACTGTAACAACGCCGCAAATATCTCATCGTTAACCGCCTGCCGCGCTATGGCCTGCTCCTCCAGTACCGGTATCACCGGCCAGGGCATGAACGGCCGCTGTTCCATCACGAAATCCATCAGGACAGAAAAATCCCCGGGCTCGCGAACCACCAGCGGGTTCTTGCCGGAAGCCAGGGCAGTATCCAGTTCCGAGGGGTAGCGGGCAGATCCGGCGGGATCAAACAGGGCCAGGGTGCGGACCCGGTCCGGATAGCGGCTGGCAAAATAGGCACTGATGGCGCCGCCCATGGAGTTACCGGCCATGTCCACCTGGCCGATGCCCAGCTCGTCCATCAACCCCGCCAGCGTGGCGGCCTGGGACTCCACCGTATAGGCGGCAGCATGGGCAACACTGCTGTCCCCATGTCCCGGCAGGTCGGGAATGATCAGGTACAGGTCATCAGGAAGGTGGGCCGCCATGCGGATCCAGGTGTCTTTATTGACGGCAAAGCCATGGACCATAACCAGCGCCCGGCTTGCGGTGGTATTACCGTTGGTAAGATAAGCTACGGAGCGGCCATTGATAGCAGCTTCAGCCAGCTCAAGACCGGCTTTCCCACGTTGCCGCTCAATGAGCCAGCTGAAAAGATCAGATCGGGAACATCCCGACAGCAGCACTGCTCCCAGCAGTGCCACCAGAACGGCCAGGCGGCTGCGCTTCATAACGTCCTCTTTTATGTGTCCACAGGCCGGCTGGCTTTCCGTCAGGCCTGGGTCGGCCTGACGGAGCCATGGCAACCGTCAGCGGGTGCCGTAGACTACCATGGTCTTTCCTTTTACCTGCACCAGCCCCTGTTCTTCCAGGGTCTTCAGCACGCGCCCGACCATTTCCCGGGAACAGCCAACGATACGACCGATTTCCTGCCGGGTAATCTTGATCTGCATGCCATCCGGGTGCGTCATGGCATCCGGTTCCTTACACAGGTCAAGCAGGGTACGGGCAACGCGACCCGTCACGTCCAGGAACGCCAGGTCACCCACTTTACGGGTGGTCTGCCGCAGCCGGGTGGCCATCTGCTCACCAATAAAATACAGAACCCGCGGATCCTGCTGAGCGATTTCACGGAATTTTGTATAGCTGATCTCTGCGACTTCGCATTCCGTCTTTGCCTTGACCCAGGCAGAGCGGGAATCCATGTTATCAAACAGGCCTATTTCCCCGAAGAAGTCACCGGAGTTCAGATAGGCCATAATCATCTCGCGACCGTCTTCATCTTCTATAATTACGGTCACGGAGCCCTTAACGATAAAAAAGAGGGAGTCGCTCTTGTCTCCGGCGTAAATAATAGTGCTCTTGGCCGGATAGCGACGGCGATGACACTGGGACAGGAAGTAGTCCAGGTGCTTGGTTTTCTGCTCAACAGGCCGGACGATAGTAGCCATGGTAGATGTCGTGCCTCCTCAAAAGTCGCCATCCCTGGGCGCTCTGTCGTTTATAAAGCCGCAACCCTGCGGCCGTTTATTGTTTACGGGGGATCCTTCGTCGAGGTACTCCGCCCAAATCCGGTATGTCGCTTTTTTAGACGAAATACTGCAACGACTCATGATGTTAAGCCGACGTCCCGGAATCGTCCACAACGCACTTCTCAATAGCGAACCATTTCACAGGTTTTAACGGCATTATGCTAGCATTCTGAACCTTACTTCAGAGCGAGGAGCCTTTTCCATGAAAGCAACTATCGACTGGACGGGTAACGCATCCTTCCGCGCCACCAGCGGTTCAGGTCATTCCGTACAACTGGACGGACCGCCGGATCACGGCGGTGAAAACCTCGGGCCCCGCCCCATGGAACTGCTGCTAATGGGAATGGGCGGCTGTTCCGCATTTGATGTGATGAGCATTCTGCAGAAAAGCCGGCAGGAGGTAACCGCGTGTCACGCGGAGCTGGAAGCAGAGCGCGCCGATGCGGTTCCTGCCGTATTTACAAAAATTCATCTGCATTTCGTGGTCACGGGACATAACCTGAAAGACAGCATGGTAAAACGCGCCGTCAGCCTGTCGGCAGAGAAATACTGCTCTGCCTCCATCATGCTGGAAAAGGCCGGTGTGGAAATTACTCACAGTTACGAAATCCAGTCCGCCTAAACCCTCGAAAGACGCGGGATGACACGGGGTTACGTTGTCTTCGTGACGGTGGTCACCGGCGCTGCGGGGCCACCGTCCCGGAATCTGTGTTGAAAGGGTATTCAAGTGCACCATCGGTGTGCATAATACGCACCCTTCTCCGCCGGCCTGTGCACATAAAATGGTCAGTCCCCGGTGGCGGCCTCCGCGGGTCAGCTATGCTCCTGAACGAGAGCGACAGCCAAGCCTGTATTTCAATATCTCCAATTTCCGGAGGGGCTGAAACATGGAACCCAAACTCCAACTACATGGTTTCAACAACCTGACCAAATCCCTGAGCTTCAATATCTACGACATGTGCTTCGCACAGACGGAAGCACAGCGGGAAGCTTATATCGACTACATTGATGAGATGTACAACGCTGAGCGTCTGACCCAGATCCTCACGGATGTTGTAAAAATCATCGG
>JAJUHY010000294.1 GCA_029265735.1 Marinobacter segnicrescens
GAACAGATGCGCCATCAGGCCTTCCAGATCCACCCGGGACGACCGGGGTACGATCACCAGACGGGTGGGGTTTTCGTGGTCTGATTCATCCCGCAGATCCGCCACCATGGGCAGTTTTCGGGTCTGCATCTGCTGGGCGATCTGTTCCAGCACGCGGTTACCGGATACCTGGTGGGGCAAGTCGGTAATGACAATCTCGCCGTTCTCTTTTACCCACTTTGCCCGCATCCGCAAGCTGCCGCGACCGGTTCGATAGATCTGGCGCAAGTCCTTGCGGGGGGTAATAAGCTCCGCCCCGGTAGGGAAGTCCGGTCCTTTGATGTGCTCACACAACTCATCAATGCTGGCATCCGGCTGGTCCAGCAGCCGCACACAGGCGGCGGTAACTTCCCGCACGTTATGGGGCGGAATATCTGTCGCCATCCCGACGGCAATGCCCGTTGTGCCGTTTAACAACACATGAGGCAGCCGGGCCGGCAGTGTCGAAGGCTCATCCATGGTGCCGTCAAAGTTGGGCACCCACTCCACCGTCCCCTGCCCCAGTTCACTGAGCAGCACCTCGGCAAACTTCGACAGACGGGATTCGGTATACCGCATCGCGGCAAAAGACTTGGGGTCATCCGGTGAGCCCCAGTTACCCTGACCATCCACCAGCGGATAGCGATAGGAAAACGGCTGCGCCATCAGCACCATGGCTTCGTAACAGGCGCTGTCGCCATGGGGATGGAACTTACCCAGAACGTCCCCCACGGTACGGGCAGACTTCTTGTACTTACTGGTGGACTTGAGCCCAAGTTCCGACATTGCGTAGATAATACGCCGCTGCACCGGTTTGAGACCGTCACCGACGTTGGGCAGGGCCCTGTCGAGAATGACGTACATGGAGTAATCCAGATACGCCTTCTCGGTGTAATCCCTTAAAGATACGCGCTCAAAACCTTCGTCGGTGGTCTGAAACTCTGGCATGTATGCCCCTTGCTCCGGAAATGGATTTCCCAGCACTGCGACTTTCTAAAGCCACAGGCGAAGCCCGTAAGTACAGGATAATCAGGACCGCAGACCGGATTCAGCATCGGAAGACCGGCGTGACAAATCCTCATCTACGGGAAAGTGCGGGCGGCGCAGACTGCTGGCGACGGTCATTATATGGAGGAGAAAGGGATTAGACCAATGCGGAACGCACGTGTCGATATAAAATTCCGATGGAGCTTTCCAATAGCGGAATTCCCGCATATTGCTGGCTACGGTGTCGCCTTATTCTCGCCATGGATCGGGATTAAGGATTCGACATCTGAACACCGGCACAACAGATCGTGCCGGCCCATTAATCAGAGCGAACACTATGAAACTGACTCTTAAGGCATGCCGTCAGGCCGTTTTTACGGCCATGATCAACGGCGCACTGGCCCTGGCGCTGATGCTCCTGGTGGAGTTCTCGCTCAGTGGCAGCCTGAAACTGACAAGACCTTTCCTCATCGCCGGCCTGGTAATCGCATTAGTTATTTTTGTGGCGCAGTTCTTCCGGCAGCTCAGGCTCTGTCGTTGTGACCAGAACGAAAACAGGGCCCCCTCCAAGTAAGAGCCCCGTCGTTTCACTACTCGATACGTCCTGTTACTGACGTACGCCTTCTACAGAAATCTCCAGCTTGACCTTGTCAGTCAGGGGACCAAGGTCGGTGGGAAACCCGAAATCCTTCATGCTGATCTCGGTTTCGGCGTCAAAGCCCATGCGGTAGCCACCCCAGGGATCTTCACCGTAACCGTGCAGGTCCACTTCAAGGGTAATTTCCTTCGTCACACCGCGCAGAGTCAGCTCACCAATTACGTCGGCTTCGTCGCCATCGTCGTCAAGCTCCACACGCGTACTGCGGAAAGTCGCCTCGGGGTATTCATCCACGTGGAAGAAATCCTTGCTGCGCAGGTGCTTGTCACGCTCAGCATGGTTGGAATCCACGCTCTCTACATTAACGGTGACGGTTACGCTGGAGTTTTCAGGGTTATCCGCGTCATACACGAACTCACCGTCAAAATCGTTAAAGCGGCCAAAGAGCGTACTGAAGCCCAGGTGGGACACTTCAAACGTAATAAACTGGTGTGCGTCTTTCTTGTCAAAAGAATAGGTTCCGCTCTGCTCCGCTGCCGCGAAGGGGCTGGCCACTGCCAGGGTCAGAGCTGAAGCAAGCAATGTTTTCTTCATCTGATATTCTCCGTTTCTATTCAGTGGTTGTCAGAAATATTAAAGAGTGTCGGTTAATGCTTCTTTTTTAACGGCATGGGAAGCATGCGCCGCAAGGTGTCGTCCCGATCGAACACGTGGTGCTTGATGGCCGCCAGCCCATGGATGACGCCCAGGACCACAAGAGCCCAGGTTGACCAGTAGTGCACATCACCGGCGATATCTTCCATTCCCTTGATCTGGCCCGTCAGGGACGGCACCGCAAACCAGTCGAAGACCTCGATAGCGGAACCGTCCGCTGTGGAAATCAGATAACCGCTGAACATCGCAACCAACAACAGCAGATACAGTGCCCAGTGCGCCATTCTTGCCAGCAGAACCTCTGCCGGTGAGTGCTCAGACAACGGTGCCGGAGGCCGGTCCGCCAGTCGCCAGAGCAGGCGCAGGACAACGACAATCAGCAGTAATATGCCCACGCTCCGGTGAATATGGGGAGCGAGCCGGTACATGGGGTCATAATAGGTCAGGTCCACCATGTAGAAGCCCAGCCCGAACAGCCCAAACACCGCCAGTGCCACCAGCCAGTGGAGACTGACCGCGATTGCTCCGTAGCGAATGGAGGAATTCTGTAACTGCATGGGTTGGTTTCCTTATCAAAAAAATCGAGCACCTCTGCTGTCAGTACTAACAGCGGTCCCGAATTCATCTGAACCATAAGCATAGAAAGTTATGCATACACTGCAAAGCGCAATATTCCGAGCGGATCATTCAGTTTTTTTGATAGGCCCAAACGAGGTAATACGTAGGTCGTATGTGGGTTTTACGGATTCAGAAAAACTATCGCGGCCTTATACTGAAACTATCAAATTCAACCGGGGCATCACGCCAGACAGGAGCACACCATGGAACTCGAGTTCGACGAATCCGTTGTCATACCCAGCAACAACTGAATGCTGAGACCAGGAAGTACGAGCGGGGTTCCCGCTCGTAC
>JAJUHY010000147.1 GCA_029265735.1 Marinobacter segnicrescens
CCAAGGTTCGGTACGTCACCGGCCGTATCCACTGTCAGCTCACCGCTTAGCTGACTCTCGGCGAGGGCTGTTTCGATCTCATACACCCGCCAGGCAGTGCCCTGGCGTTCGAGGCGCGCATCAATTGTTAGGCTTTCCCCGGCGCTGATCGAGAAGTCAGCGTCGAAGACCTCGTCATCATTGAGGAATGCCTCAACGGGATCGGATTTGAACTCCAGCTCAAAACGCTGTTCCTGAAACATCACGGCCCCCTGAGTCTCCAGGGCCTCGTTATCCGACTGCAGTTCAAGCGTCAAAATGGTGAATGTGAGCGGAGTTTCAGCTTCAGCGCCGCGAAAATGAATGTTGGTATCAGATACCGACAGGCTACGAACCTCGATTGGAGAGCCGGTAGTTTCATCGGCTGAAGCTTGCTGATCGCCTTGTCGCTCAGTAAAAACCCAGTTAGCCGGCGCATCGGCCCGTTGCTCAAGGTTCAGGATCAGACCGGCAAGTTCGATGTCATCCAGTACCACCTCACCGCGAATAAGATGGGTAAATGAGGGCGAGACGCTGATACGCTGTGCTTCCAGCATGTTCGGTGTAGCCGCCCATTGAGGATTGCCAAGCTCTACCTGGTGAACCGCGAGCTGCAATTTCGGAAATAAACCAACGGATACATCACCGTGAACGACCGCCGGGCGCCCGGTCGCCTGCTGAATTCGGTCGGTTATGAGCGGTTTCAGAAAATTCCAGGAAATGAGTTCCACTACCGCAATGGCACCCACTATTACGATGACCGGAACCAGCCACCAACCCATGTGTTTTGAAGGCATATGCTTCATCGTTTCGGCTGCCCGCCTGAAGAAACATTGGACTGACGACCACGCTTTACGCGCAGCGTCCAGCACGGCTTTTACTCAGCGCCACCTTTCAATGTAGCTCTTGAACAGCGGCACTGCATTGCAGTAGAGCAACGATGTTCCGTGCTCGGACGGCGTGTTCTGGAATTAGATGGCGTGCGCTCTGGAGCCCCTGCAGAGCCAGGGTTTCAACGGCAGAGGAAGAGTACGGTAAAGAGGGTGGACCTCAGCAAAATGGACTGCGGCCAAAACGCGACCACCGATTAAAAGTTGCTACGGATAGGAATGAGGAAGTCCGCGTAACTGGTTGACTTTCAATTGGTGCCCGGGGCCGGGCTCGAACCGGCACGACCTAACGGTCAGGGGATTTTAAATCCCCAGTGTCTACCAATTTCACCACCCGGGCATTCTGGGAAGGAAGTGACGCGCGGATTGTATAAGGCCATGGCCTTGAACGCAATTCCGGCTGTGTTTCGGTGTGGGTAGGTTCCAGGATCGTTCTGAATGTCTCCAGGACCGGCTCCGAGCGGAGATTCGATGCCGCAACCGCAACGGTTACGGCATCCAGACGATCAGGCTGACCTACTCCAGCGCAGCCTCAAGTCCGGTCTCGACCGTTGCAGTGCTCCCCGGTCCGATGTGCATAAAGCTGTCGTTGAACAGCGTGTATACCGGCCAGGACAGGTCTGTGGTGCTGGGGTTGCCGGTTTTCGCGAAATTGGTCCAGAACGTCATGGTCAACTCGGAGATTGCCACATCTTCCGCGCCATAGCCCATGGACGCGTAGATATCGGCCGGATCGCCCTCCGTACCGGTGCGACCGTTGCCATTCAGATCCCCTATTTCCGGCCTGTCGCCGCTGGGAGTCAGGACCAGCCCGAGCAGATAGTTCTGCACCATACCGGCGGGGTGGTTGAACAGGTACGGCAACTCGCAGCCGTGGCAGCTTTTTAGCCCAAGGGCATCCCATCCGTCCGGTACCCGGCTGAATACGTACACAAACTGCTCTGACCCGTAGTCATTTGTGCGCTGATTCAGCCAGATGGGCAGCGCGGCCCGCAGGGTGTCGTAATCACCATTGGTCGCGCCCGCCATCAGGGGAACATCGCTGGGCATGCCGTTCTGTACGTTCTCATAGTAGGTGCTGGTCTGGTAGTAGTGGTCCACATTGGGCCGGTAGGTCTGCCGTGGAACATCGTTCACCAGATCTGCCTGGGTAATCTCAACCCAACTCAGCGCCCTCGCCTCTTCCAGTGTGCTGACGTCCAGCCGCTCAAACAGCGCCGTACCGATGGCTTCGCTTTCGGCTAACGAGCTGGCTGGCGTGGACGTTTCATCCAGCGGAGACGAACCGCTCTGCACGATGGCCTTGTGGAACAGGCCAACCGCTTGCGGCGAGTTCATCAGGGAATAGGCCTTGCCGCCGCCCCCGGACTGCCCGAAGATGGTGACGTTGCCGGGGTCGCCACCAAACGCTGCGATATTATCCTGAACCCATTGCAGCGCCATCACCAGATCCATCTGGCCGTAGTTGCCTGAACCGCCGTACTCACTTTCCTCGGTAAGCAGTGGATGCGCAATATAACCGAATGGCCCAAGCCGATGGTTGACGGTTACCAGCACTACTCCTTTCTGGGGAAGACTGTCCGGGTTGTTGTACTGTATCGAGTTGCCCGACAGGATTGAGAAGGACCCGCCGTGGAACCAGACCATTACCGGCAGGTCTTCGGCATCTTTCGGCATGGTGATGTTCAGGTAAAGGGAGTCTTCACTCATGCCTCCTTCGTTGATGGATTCCATCGTCGGGTTTTGTGCGGACTGATCGGCCCAAGCGGTTGCCTGCCTTACGCCATCCCATGGCTCGGCAGGGACTGGCGGCTGCCAGCGCAGTTCTCCCACCGGCGGCTTACCGTAAGGTACACCCAGAAACTGCCAGGTGTTTTCGCTGGCCGCAAACCCGCGAAGCTTGCCACCGCTGGTCGTTACGACCTTACCCTCACTCTGACTGCGCTGAAAATGCTGGCGCGCGTCGTCCGCTTCCCGGGCGGTACGGGGCCGCGGGTCAAGGTCCGTGAAGGCATTATCGTCCTCAAGAGCCAGGAGCAGCGGCGCTATCCGTGTACGAAAGTCGTCCGGATCCTGATTAAAGTCGACGATGCCCCCGAGCGCGGATACCTGGGCGCGAATGGCATCCGTAATCTGAATGCCATTATTGAGGTCCCCATCGGCGTCCAGGCTTTGCAGCAGGATAAGCCGGTTGGTGACGCCCGGGTCATCCGCTGAGCTGGCGCCGTCGGTAATGGATAACGGGGTCAGTACTTCGGCACCTTCAGCGGAGCCAAGTTCGAGGTCGCCAATGGTAAAGGTGATAACTTCCCCCGCCTGGTACCGGAACTCACCATTACTGTTAGTGCGTCCCTGGGATGCCTCAGACCCTGAGTAATCAAGACCAGCCACAGGACTGTCCACAAACTGACCGGTGCGGGTGTCGCCGGTAGAGCGATCATCATCGCTGTCACTGTCACTGCCACAGCCGGTCAGTGCGAGCGGGAGCATTATCATGGGCACCACGGCCCACCGTCGCCATTGCTGTACTGATATGCCGATTTTGTTGTTAGTCATCCTTCAGAGCCTCCCCAAGTCCATCGTTCACTACGACTTCGGCCCCGATGTCCACATAGGATTCGGTAGCGTCGTCGTATAGCGGATAGTCAATCTCACCGGGTATGGACGGGTCGCCGGTCTTGGCGAAGTTGGTCCAGATGGTGAGCATGCGGTCGATGACCACCTCATCGGTTTCGTCGAACCCTGCGGAAATCAGAATATCCACAGGATCCGCTTCCACTCCGTTACCGTTCAGGTCGCCGATTTCCAGGGACTCACCGGTGGCAGGATCAATCACCAGACCCAGCAGATAATGGGTCACAACGCTTTCGGGCATGTTGAACAGGTAAGCCAGTTCAGCCGCGTGGTAGGCCTCAACCCCTTGGGCCCGCCACCCTGCCGGTTGATGGCTGAACAGCGTTGCGTACATGTTTGAGGTGTTGAGCGGCGCCATCCAGGGGAACACTCTAATGGCGGCCATGGTGGGGTCCGGCGTATCGTTGGTGTTCACTGAGAACATGAACGGCACGTCGTTCTGGTTACCGCTTTCAAAGGCGACCCGCTCCTTATAGGGCTGGTAGTAGTTATCAACGTTGGTGTAAGGCTGTAGCGCTGCCGCAGCCGCCACGACCTCGGGCCAGCTTGCGGCTCTCATCTCATCCAGGGAGGACGCGCCCAGTGCCACTTGTAGCTGTACGCCTATACCTTCTGCGGTCTCCAGGCTCCGGGTGTCCGGATAGAGCGTACCGCTCTGGCTGATGGCTTTGTGGAACAGTCCGGCACCCTGCGGTGATCCCATCAGCGACAACACCTTCCGGCCACCGCCGGATTCCCCAAAGATGGTCACGTTGCCGGGATCGCCCCCGAACGCGGCAATATTCTCCCGAACCCATTCCAGGGCAGCGACAAGGTCCATCTGTCCATAATTGCCGGAACCGCCGTAGCCGCTCTCGGCGGTGAGATCGGGATGGGCGATGTAACCGAAAGGCCCCAGACGGTGATTCACGGAAACCTGTATCACGCCCCGGGTGACAAGCGCCTCGGGGTTGTTAAAAGGTTTCGTATTTCCGGTCAGGGAAGTAAAGCCTCCGCCGTGGAACCATACCATGACCGGTAAACCGTCAGCGTCCTTGGGTGCAGTGATATTCAGGTAAAGGGAATCTTCACTTACGCCGCCCTCGCCGAACTGTGCCAGTGCCGGGTTTTGCGCAGCCTGATCGCTCCACGCAACCGCTTCACGAATACCATCCCAGGCCTCCGGCGGCTGCGGCGGGCGCCAGCGCAGATTCCCCACCGGCGGTTGTGCATAGGGAATCCCCAGGAACTGCCAGGTATTGGCATTAGCTTCGAAGCCCCTCAGCTCGCCCTGTTCTACCCTGACGATTTTCCGCGGGCTGATCGCGCGTTCAAAATGCTCGGACGCATCCGTGGCGGCGACAACCGAGCGAGGGATTGGATCCCGGTCAGTGAACTGGTCGCCAGCTTCCAGCGCGTCCAGTACTGGCTGCAGTGCCGCACTGAAGTCCTCCGGCGTCAGTGAGAAGTCCAGATCGCCGGCGTTCGCAGAAACTTCCGCCCGGATGCCTTCGGTTATCTGAATCCCATTATTCAGATCGCCATCGGCGTCCAGGCTCTGCAACAGCACCAGCCGGTTAATCACGGCCGGGTCCTGGGCGTTGGCGGCACCTTCAGTGACATCCAGGGGTGTTACCACCTCCGCCCCGGCCGCCTGGCCCAGCACCAGTTCGCCGATCGCAAAAGTCAGTGTCTCGCCTCCCCGGTATTGAAAACGCCCGTTTCTGTCGGTTAAGGAAGCCGACGTGTTTTCGCCCCGGTAATCCAGACCGGCAACCGGGCTGTCAACAAAGGTACCGTTGTAGACCTGGGGCCCTGAAGAGCTGCTGCTGTCACCACCACAGCCGGTAAGGCCGGCCCCCAGGGGAATCAGTACAGCAGCAATTAACATAG
>JAJUHY010000133.1 GCA_029265735.1 Marinobacter segnicrescens
CTGGCCGAAAACAGTCAGGAAGCCGTCGGCTCCATGGGGGACGACACGCCCATGGCGGTGTTGTCCGGCAAGGTGCGCCACGTGGCAGATTATTTCCGGCAGAAATTTGCTCAGGTCACCAACCCGCCCATCGACCCGTTGCGTGAGGCCGTGGTCATGTCCCTGGAGACCTGCCTGGGTGCCGAACGGAATGTGTTTGAGGAAACCCCGGAGCACGCCAACCGGGTGATTCTCAGCACACCGGTACTGTCACCGGTCAAGTTTCTGTGTCTGGAGGGTAATTCCCGCCCCGGTTTTGAAGTGGCCAGAATCCGCCTCAGTCATACCCCCGAACAGGGTCTGGAAGCCGGCATCAGGGATATCTGTGACGCGGCGGAAAAAGCGGTCAGAGACGACGGCAAAGTGCTGCTGATCCTGTCAGACAAGGACCTCAAACGGGGCGAATTGCCGGTGAACAGCCTGATGGCAACGGGTGCAGTTCACCACCGGCTGGTTCAGCAGAGGTTGCGCTGTGATTCCAATATCATTGTGGAAACCGGCTGGGCCCGGGACCCGCATCACTTTGCGGTCCTGCTAGGTTTCGGGGCGACCGCGGTCTACCCGTATCTCGCCTATCAGGTGATCAACGACCTGATCCGCACCGGTGAGATGCTGATGGACCCTATTGATGCCAAAAACAATTACCGCAAGGGCATCAACAAGGGATTAATGAAGATCCTGTCGAAGATGGGCATCTCAACCATTACCTCCTACCGTGGCGCGCAACTGTTCGAGGCGATCGGTATCGCGGATGAGGTGGTAGAGCTGTGTTTCCGGGGCGTGGCCAGCCGTATTCAGGGGGCTGGTTTTCATGACTTTCAGGAAGATCAGGAGCAGCTGGCAGCCATGGCCTGGTCGCCCCGCAAGCCCATTTCCCAGGGCGGACTGCTGAAATTCGTGCACGGGCAGGAATACCACGCTTTTAACCCGGATGTGGTCCGAACCCTGCAGGACGCTGTCACCCGGGGCGATTACGGGCAGTACCGGGAATACGCTGCGCTGGTCAATCACCGGCGGGTCGCGACCCTGCGGGATCTGTTCTGCTTCCGTACAGACCTTGAGCCGATTGATCTGGCGGAAGTGGAGCCGGTAGAACGCATTTTCCCCCGTTTCGACTCTGCCGCCATGTCGCTCGGAGCCCTGTCGCCGGAGGCTCATGAGGCACTGGCGGTGGCCATGAACACCCTGGGCGCACGCTCAAACTCAGGTGAGGGCGGCGAAGACCCGGCCCGGCACGGGACTGAGCGCCGCTCGAAAATCAAGCAGGTAGCCTCCGGGCGTTTTGGCGTAACGGCCGAATACCTGCGCAGTGCCGAAGTCATGCAGATCAAGGTCGCCCAGGGCGCCAAGCCCGGGGAGGGCGGTCAGTTGCCCGGCGGCAAGGTGAACAAACTGATTGCACGGCTCCGGTACTCGGTGCCGGGGGTGACTCTGATCTCGCCGCCGCCCCACCATGATATCTACTCCATCGAAGATCTGGCGCAGCTTATCTTCGATCTCAAACAGGTGAACCCGGATGCGCTGGTCTCCGTCAAGCTGGTTTCGGAACCCGGTGTCGGAACCATTGCGGCAGGGGTGGCCAAGGCGTACGCAGACCTGATCACTGTATCTGGCTATGACGGTGGTACCGCGGCGAGTCCGGTGTCATCCATCCGCTACGCCGGTTCCCCGTGGGAGCTGGGCCTTAGCGAGACGCAGCAGGCGCTGCGGGCGAACGATCTGAGAGGACGGATTCGTTTACAGACCGACGGCGGCCTCAAGACCGGACTGGACGTGGTGAAAGCCGCGATACTGGGTGCCGAAAGCTTTGGCTTCGGTACCACGCCCATGGTCGCTCTGGGCTGTAAATATCTGCGCATCTGTCACCTCAACAACTGTGCAACCGGAGTCGCAACCCAAGACGGCTATTTGCGGGACGAGCATTTCCGCGGGACTGTGGAAATGGTGATGAACTTTTTCCGGTTTGTCGCCGAGGACACCCGGGAATGGATGGCGAGACTGGGGGTTCGCACGCTGGAAGAGCTGGTTGGCCGCGTGGATCTGCTGGAGCGCCTGCCGGGGGATACCGAACGCCAGCGCCGCCTGGACCTGAGCCGGCTGGTCAGCAACGACCATATTCCGGTGGATGAACCCCATACCTGCCAGTGGCGGCGCAATACGCCCTTTGATGAGGGGGAGCTGGCGGAACGCATGCTCAGGGACGTCCGGAGCGCCATTGAGCATAAATCCGGCGGAGCCTGGAGCTATCGTGTCACCAACTGTGACCGCTCCATCGGTGCCCGCCTGTCCGGTGAAATTGCTGCACTCCATGGCGACCATGGCATGGCTGACGCCGTTATTACCCTGGACCTGAAGGGAACCGCCGGCCAGAGCTTCGGGGTCTGGAACGTGAGCGGACTCAACCTGGTACTGGAAGGCGACGCCAACGACTACGTAGGCAAGGGAATGACTGGCGGCAAGCTGGTGGTCCGTCCGCCGGCCGAGAGCCGGTTCAATTCCTGGGAAACCGCCATTATCGGCAACACCTGCCTGTACGGGGCCACCGGCGGCAAGCTTTTCGCTGCGGGTACCGCCGGCGAGCGGTTCGGTGTGCGCAACTCCGGCGCCCACGCTGTGGTAGAGGGCATCGGTGACCACGGCTGCGAATACATGACGGGCGGCATGGTGGCCGTGCTCGGCGAAACCGGCCACAACTTCGGCGCAGGCATGACCGGAGGCTTTGCGTATGTCCTCGACCAGACCAATACTTTTGTTGATAAGTGCAATCAGGAGCTGGTGGAGATTCAGCGTATTTCCCGGGAAGACATGGAGCCCTATCGCAACTATCTGCGCGGCGTCATCCGGGAGCACATGACCGAAACCGCAAGCCAGTGGGCCAGCCACCTGCTGGAGAATTTCGACGATTACGTTGGCCGCTTCTGGCTGGTCAAGCCCAAGGCGGCAAGCCTGAAAGGGCTGTTGGCCAGCACCCGGGCGCGCCCCGAATAAGGCGCGGATACGCGGGGCCGACAACGGTCGGGCAGGTCGAAATGATGAAGATGAGAGCATTATCATGAACGAACGACTGAACAACGATTTCCAGTTTGTACAGGTAGGGCGGGTCGACCCGAAGAAGGTCCCCGCCAGCAAGCGCCGCCGTAACTTCGAAGAGATTTATCAGCCCTATCAGCCCGAGGCTGCCAGCACCCAGGCCCATCGCTGCCTGGACTGTGGCAATCCCTACTGCGAGTGGAAGTGCCCGGTGCACAACTACATTCCCAACTGGCTGAAACTGGTGTCGGAAGGCAACATCCTCAAAGCCGTGGAATTGTGCCACCAGACCAACTCCCTGCCGGAGGTATGCGGCCGGGTATGCCCTCAGGACCGGCTGTGTGAGGGGGCCTGTACCCTGAACGATGGCTACGGTGCCGTGACCATTGGCTCGGTGGAAAAGTACATCACCGACACGGCGTTCGCGCTGGGCTGGAAGCCCGATATGTCCGATGTGGTATGGACCGACAAAAAGGTCGCCATAATCGGTGCCGGCCCCGCGGGACTGGGGTGCGCCGATGTGCTGGTGCGAAATGGCGTCCGGCCGGTGGTCTACGACCGTTATCCCGAAATCGGCGGTCTGCTGACCTTCGGCATCCCGGAGTTCAAACTGGAAAAATCAGTCATGGCCCGGCGTCGGAAAGTGTTCGAGGAAATGGGGATGGAGTTCTGCCTGAACGTGGAAGTAGGACGGGACATCTCCGTGGAAACACTTCTTGAACAGTATGATGCCGTCTTTATGGGGATGGGGACTTATACCTACATGAAAGGGGGCTTTCCCGGTGAGGACCTGCCCGGCGTCCACGACGCTCTGCCTTACCTTATCTCCAATGTGAACCGCCGCCTGGGCTTTGAGAAAAACCCGGAGGAATACATCGACCTGAAAGGCAAAAGGGTGGTTGTTCTGGGGGGCGGGGATACTGCCATGGACTGTAACCGGACCGCAATCCGCCAGCAGGCCGCCAGCGTTACCTGCGCCTATCGCAGGGATGAAGTCAACATGCCGGGCTCCCGTCGGGAAGTGACTAATGCGAAAGAAGAGGGCGTGAAATTCCTGTTCAATCGCCAGCCTATCGCTGTGGTTGGAGATCAGCGGGTGGAAGGGGTAAAGGTCGTCCAGACGCGGCTTGGCGCGCCGGATGAGAACGGCCGTTACAGGCCGGAAGTGATCCCCGGCAGCGAGGAGATCATCCCCGCGGATGCGGTGCTGGTTGCCTTCGGGTTTCGGCCCAGTCCCGCTGACTGGCTGACGGAGATCGACGTGATTACGGACGAATCGGGGCGGGTGACTGCACCGGAAGAGGGTCGCTTCCCGTTCCAGACGTCCAACCCGAGAATCTTCGCGGGCGGTGATATGGTGCGCGGCTCAGATCTGGTGGTAACCGCCATCTGGGAAGGCCGCCAGGCGGCAGCGGGTATTCTGGATTATCTCGAGGTCTGAAGTCGTCAGGCTGGCACTTGACCTGCCTCAAAGGGCCGCCGGCTACCAGTGGCCGCCCTTTTTTATTGGCGCAAACAGGTTATCATTGCCCGCATCATAACCAGTGGAAAAGGGCGAGCCCTTTTGCGCCGGTCCCGTCAGACCCCGAGAATCAGGATCCGATATGAGTGAACTCCAGAACGACCGTTTCCTCCGCGCGCTGATGCGCCAGCCCGTAGACCGCACCCCTATCTGGATGATGCGCCAGGCCGGTCGTTACCTGCCAGAGTACCGGGCCACCCGGGCCCAGGCCGGAGATTTTCTCAGTCTTTGCAAGAATACTCCTCTCGCCTGCGAAGTGACTCTGCAGCCGCTGGAGCGCTATCCCCTGGACGCCGCCATCCTGTTCTCAGACATCCTCACGATTCCGGATGCCATGGGTCTTGGCCTTTACTTCGAAACCGGCGAAGGCCCCAAGTTCCGCAACGTGATTCGCTCCGAAGCGGACGTGGCCGCCCTGCCGACCCTGAAGGCGGATGTGGACCTGGATTACGTGATGAACGCGGTCTCAACCATACGCAGTGCCCTGAACGGACGCGTGCCCCTGATCGGCTTCTCCGGTAGCCCCTGGACCCTGGCTACCTATATGGTGGAAGGCGGCTCCTCAAAAGATTTCCGGGAAGCCAAGAAGCTGGCCTATGCCCAGCCGGAAGTCATGCACCGGCTGCTGGACCACCTGGCTGACTCGGTCATCGATTACCTCAACTGCCAGATTCGCGCCGGCGCCCAGGCGGTGCAGATTTTTGATACCTGGGGTGGTGTGCTCAGTGGCTGGGCGTACCAGGAGTTTTCCCTGGACTATATGAAGAAAATCGCGGACGGCCTGATTCGTGAGAATGACGGACGTCGTGTGCCGCTGATTATCTTCACCAAAAACGGTGGCCAGTGGCTGGAAGCCATGGCGGAATCCGGTGCAGACGCGCTGGGGCTGGACTGGACGACAGACATCGGCAACGCCCGCGCCCGGGTAGGCGATCGCGTCGCCCTGCAGGGCAACATGGACCCGACCATGCTGTACGCGCCGAAAGAGCGTATTCGTCAGGAGGTGGCGGATATCCTGAAGCGGTTTGGTCCGGGTACCGGTCATGTGTTCAACCTGGGGCATGGTATTACCCCGGGGGTGGATCCTGAGCATGCGGGGGCGTTTATTGAGGCGGTGGTTGAATTGAGTGGGGAGTACCATCGGGAGGGCTGATCCCTTCTATAAGAGCTGACCCTCCTAATAGGACTAATTCTTTCAAAAAAGTAGCCTGGTTGGCCTGGAGCATGGCCACCGGGCCGAGGGTACTTTTCCGGACACGCCGTGAATCCGTCCATGGAGGC
>JAJUHY010000261.1 GCA_029265735.1 Marinobacter segnicrescens
AAGGTCTTAATCCCCTTTCTGCGGGGCAGTCATTCAGCCCTTTCGGCCTTGCTGTAATTGCCGAGGAAAAAGGGTCTTAATCCCCTTTCTGCGGGGCAGTCATTCAGCCGCGCGGCTGCCGGTCTCATTCGCCGCGAAGCGGGGTCTTAATCCCCTTTCTGCGGGGCAGTCATTCAGCCCAGGAATGCAGCAGAGTTTCCCGCTGACCACGAAGGTCTTAATCCCCTTTCTGCGGGGCAGTCATTCAGCCATATTCATGGGCTTAAATCGGCAATAGCTGATGTCTTAATCCCCTTTCTGCGGGGCAGTCATTCAGCCTGTAGCCACGAAAAACACCACCAGAATCAATGCACTAGCAATGGGCTTCAAGAAAAAAAGTGTCGATGAAAAGCTGCATTCACTCAAACAGCCCAATCCCCTCTGGTAACCATGGGCATCCCACCTGTAGGGCCTCCGTTAACGGCGGTACGGTGTAGGCCCGCACATCATCGTATCCGTCGTTAATGACCTCCTGCAAGTCACTCAGCAATGCCGCCAGCGCCTGCTTGTCGCCTTGCAGGTAATAAACTGAAAGCTGAACGAACATCGCATGCTTGATCATCCGCCGATGAACACGCCTTAATCGTTTCGGGTCCGCAACATCATAACACACCAGATAATGGGCCATCTCAGACTACCGCCTCCAGCCGGGCAACCAGTTGCGTCAGCATGCGTCGCGAAGCGAACTCAATTCCATCCGCCTGCCGTTGATAAAAGGTGGTCATACTCTGTGGGGTGACAGTGAAAACCGCGTGTTTCTGTAGCGTCGTGGCCAGAGCGTACAGTAATCGTAATTCCAAGAGAGGAACCATATCTTCCAGCAGCTTCTGCCGTCCACGTTGCTGTGAAAATCCGAAGCTTTCGATCAGGTGATCCAGGTGAAAACGCGCCAGGCCATCCAGCCATTCCAACGCGGCTTTCAGTTGCTCTTTACCCAGTTGACGGCGGCAGACGCCACGCAATGCCTCATACAATAGTTGCCGCCGCGATTGGCAAGCGCCGGTGTTGATGCCCAATTGCGACATGGCATACAGCCCCTGATGCAACACCCAGTCCTCATAGAGCTGGTTGATCTGCGGGTCAAATTCCACATGCTCAAACCAGTGGTCCACCAGGGCCGAAGCGCCCGCAGCCGGGTGCAACCGGCAGCGCAAGCGCCCATTGAAGTCAAAGAACGCCACGGGGACCTGTTGTTCCGCGCAGAACAGCAGCGCGGCCATGCCATTCTCCGGTGTGCCCAGGATATGGATGCGGCATAAACGCCGCAGTGGAAACAGCACCGGGCTGCGCTCGCGCATGGTCACCTTCAACGCCGGGCCGTCCATTCTCAAGCGGTTCAACTTACGGCTGTCGATCACCAGCGAAGTCAAGGCAACGTCGCTCATGGCTCCCCTCCAAAGAGTTCCCCGGCATCAAAGTCGTCAAAGGTGTCGGCCAGGCTCGAGGGTTGTGCCGGGAGCGTGGCATCCTGTTGCAACCGGGCGAGCCACAGGCGGGCACTGCGACGCATCCTTTTTCGCCAACGCCGGGCCTGATGTTCATAACACCGGTAATACTCGGCACGCCCCGCCTTGCCCAGGATGCAAGGCCTGTCAGCCTCTTCGGATATCGCGAAGTGATCCAGACGCAGCGTCTCCTCGGCAAACAAGCGCCAGACCCAGTGCTCAATGGACGGCCGATAAATTTCGACCAGATCACAAGCCAGGGACTCCCGGCCAAAACTGGGCAGGTGATAAATCCCCAGTTGCGGATCAAAACCGCTGGATACCAGCACCCGGATGGCTTCGGCGTGCATCAGAGTGTAGGTGAGCGACAATGCCACATTGACCGGATCACGCGGCGGCCGGCGGTTACGCCCGTCAAACTGGAGACGCGGCGCGAAAACGCACTGATAGGCCTGAAAATACATGGCCGCACCTGCCCCTTCGATACCCCGCAGGGAATCGACACTGGCCACCCGTTCCAGGCTTTCTTCAATGCTCTTCAGCCGTTGAATACCCTTGAATAGTCCGTGCCGACGGTCAGGGCGTTGGCGTAACGCACGCAGCAACATGGCCCGCTGAGCACGTAGTTTTTGCCTGACCAGGTCAGTGGAATAACGCAGCCTGCACGATTCATCACTGATCACCTGATACTGCATCAGTCTGCGATCGGCGGCATTATGCAGCAGACCATAGGCTATGCTGGTCGCCTCCTCTTTCCGCGGGTTAAGAAATACCGCCGTGATACCCGCCAGATTAAGGCGCGACAACAAGGTTGACGAGAAGCGCACCGAAGCACTCACCACCAGAAACTCCAGCACGTTCAAGGGGACGGAAAAGGGCTTGTCAGCACCGGGAATACGCACCTGCAGCCGGCTTCCCTGAATGTCCAGTTCGGAATCCCTACGGTCTATGTACAGTGTCTGCATAGTCAGCCTCCGTAGCGGTTGATACGCGTTATCCCAGGTAGGTATAAAGCTCATCAGCGGGTTTTACCGCAATACCCAGGGTAGAAACGTCATCCTGCCCCTGTAGACGAATGACCAACAGAGCATCTTCGTCTGTGTCCATGCATTCCTCCACACGCGCCACCAGTTCTTCACGCTCACTCCTGGTCAGATAGCATTCAAAGGCGGATTTCTGGCCACCACAGGCAAACTCCTTGAGGACCCGATGAACTCTGCGAAGGCGCTGCGGATCCCGCACATCGTAGGCCACAAGATAAAGCTGTCGCGCCATCGTTAATCCTCCTGTTCCCCGGCCCGTGACAATATCCACTCATCCGGGCAAGGCCTGTGGGCAAAATACTCCACCAGCCGGGCGCCATGCTCAGTCAACTGGCTAGCCGACAACTCCTGGCCTCGCAGCGCGTGCGGAAGGCAGATTTCCAGATGAAAATAGCGTGCCCCGCGCAAACAGATATCCGCCACCAGGTTGATCGGCAACGTGCCCACAACCGTATCGCCCCGCCCAATAGCATATTCCGGCATCAGGTGCGCCAAATGCAGGGCCGGTGCGCTCACCTGTTCCTTGAGCCAATCCAGTGCGCCACGATGACGGGTAACGATATAAATCACGCTGTACCTCCGGTTCGGTTACCTGCCTGCTTTCAAAAGAATCCCCGCGAGACCGGCCACCGCCATCAGCAAAACCAAGCAGGCCCCTTTGGCGAAACCGGCTTCGTGACCGCGCTGATAACCGGCTTCCTCTCCTGCGGTGTAGCCCCTGAATTCATCACTGCGTTCAGACGAGAAAATATAGTCGCGCGCTTCATCCGTCATATCGGGGTTCGCCAGCAACCGCTCAAGTAATTGCCGGGCCATCTCCACCGTCATTCCATTGAGCACGGCGAATGCATCCAGACGCGCCTCGCTGGCCAGGGTATCCGCCGCTTTCTGATGAATATCTTGCCGCATATCTCCCTCACACATCGCCGCTGTCATTACAGGGTATTATGAGGGGATTGAGGGAGAGTGCTGTTTTAACAAGCTTGTGGGTCATTCAGGGGAACAGGGCTTGCTCCCGGTGTCGACACCGGTTTGAAGCCAACGGTATTTGCCCAGCCCAAAAGCACTTTCCTTGCCCACGTGCAGCCATTGGCCAAGATAAAGGAAAGGAAGCAGCTGAGGTGGTACCTGCAATAGCTGCCAGTGCCCAATCAACCCGCCCAGCTTCATTTTCTGTTGCTGCCGCGAGG
>JAJUHY010000282.1 GCA_029265735.1 Marinobacter segnicrescens
CCGGTACTCGTACTCTGCAAGCTGGCCGGCGTCTTCATCGTAGATATAAATGTAGCCATCCCGCAGCATGCGGTAACCCATGGGGCGGGATTTCAGCGTATAGGGCATGCCGGCTGCGGAACCGGTCGGCGCTGTCTCGGCGCGGCCGTAACGCAGGGGCAGCAAAGTGACTGTCTGAAGCAGCGGGCAGCTGGCCGGCGCATCAACGGGCGTTGCGGGGGACTCCCAGCTTTTAAGGTTAGCGGATTCCCGGTCGTCCCGGGGACGGGTTTTCTGTGCCATGGTTCATCCTTGAATTCAACAACTTTACATTGACTACTGCCGGGCCAGCGTGGCTTCCGAGTATAAATGTACGATGTACTGCAACCGACTGCGCACGTCTTCCTTCCCTTCTGCCCCGGCCTGTTCCGATAACCGGCACAGTTCTCCCCAGGCGTCCGGCAATGCCGGGCCGCCCAGCGCCCTCCGCGTCTGCATGTCCAACCCTTCCCAGATCATCAGGTTGGCCCGGCGGGTATTGAATCGGCTGAACGCATCAAACAGGGCTGGTGAGAACGAGACCTGGTCGTCATGTTCGGGCCGGGGCTCCCGCCCGCTCAGGGCAAGGTGGTGCCAGAGGCCTGTCGTCCGGTCAGGCAGCACCATACCAAAAACCGCGTTCCCGGGACGGGCATGAATCAGGTTGTTACCGATCACTTCCCGGGCCAGGGCCGGGTGACCGATGCGCATCAGCTCTACCACTTCAGGCGCTCGTTCGATCTGGATGTGCTGGCGCAGCCAGTCCCCGAAGTCCGGATGACTCAGGGCCGTGAACAGCAGGTAACCGGCCTCGTTCGGAGCCTCATGTTCAACAAAGTAACGCAGGTGGGGGTCATCGGGGCCGGTCAGCCAGATCGCCCAGGGTGACACGTCCCGGACAGGCGCCCAGGGCGTGTTATCGTAAAGGCAATCCACCTTGTCGAAGTCGGACGACCATTCGAACAGCTGCCGGCCCAGGTCCGGAATCAGGCAGGGGTCCAGCACCAGCACCACACTGGCGTCATCCGGCCAGGGGAGAATTTCAAAAGGGTTACAACCCACGGGACACAGCCCGGACGTCATACCGTGGCTGCCTCACAGACCGGACAGGATGCCATACCCTTGAGGATTGCGGCGCGCTGGGCGCCCAGGTCGACCCGGGGTGCATAGGGTGCCGGGTTGCCTCCCTGGCCTGCTGATGATCGGCTGCTGGCAGCGGCTCCGCCACCCTTGCCGAAGACAAGCGTGGCAACTCCACCACTGCCGGAATCGGCTACTGAGGACGGGCCTGCATCACCGATGAGTACTGTCGGGTTACCCTCGACGATCTTTCCGCCGTGGGCGGTGCCATCGCTGGTCCGTGCTACTGCCTTACCGTTGGCGGATACCGACGCCGAGCCCTCGGCAATGGTGTCGGAAGGCCCCCGGCAGACCAGGGAATCCCCTATCCGGGCGACGGGCAGGCCGCCAACGAAGACATTAGAAGAGCTGGTAGCCACCGGGCCGCCGACGTGTTTTTTCTTGCCGGTCTTGTCGGGGCATACGTGATAGCTGGTGAGCGTGGCGGCGGGCTTTCCCATACCGGTGTTCCTCCATGGACGTGGCGTGGTGTTCCTTTGGCGACAAAGTATACCCACCAGCCGCACCAGGTCCAAGGACCCGATTCGCAATATGCCCGACGGGCGGCTAAAGCTTTGCCGGCGCCTGGCGATAACCAGAAGTACAAACGGAAACAATCCCGGTCTGCCGCTGCTGATGCCGGTTCGTTATCATTGCCTCGCGATCCGCACCGTTGATCCGGAGCTTCCGGCATTTAACCCTGTATATTCGGGACACCCCATGACTGAAGCCAACGCCGTACCCCAGAAACTCCTGCTGTTCCGACTGGCCGGCACCCGGCTGTCGGCCCTTGGCACCCTGAAGATCCGGGAGATCATGCCGACCCAGAGGCTCACCCGGATTCCCCACAGTCATCCGGCGGTCATGGGCACCATGAATTTCCGTGGCTCGGCGGTGCCGGTGATCGATATGGCGGCTGCCGTGGGCTATCCGGCGCTGGATGCGGAGGCCCGCAAATCCGCATCGATGATTGTGACTGACCTCCAGCGTCAGGAAATCGGTGTTCTGGTGCGCAGCGTTGATCGCATCGTTGAGGCAAACTGGAAACAGGTTCAGGCGCCACCCCGGGCGCGGGGTGATCAGGCGTTGATCACCGGTGTGTTGCAGCTTGGCGATGAGCTGATTCAGCTGCTGGACGTGGAGCTGCGGCTGGCCCGGGTTTACCCGGAATCCCTGCGCTCAGCGCCTGCCCAGCTTACGGACATTGAGCGGGAAACCCTGCGGGTACAGCGCATTCTGGTCGTGGACGATTCCCAGGTGGCCCGCCGCCAGCTCGCCGACGCGCTGAAGCGGGAAAACATCCCTTACGAGGTGACCGGTAACGGCCAGACCGCCCTCGAGATCATTACCCAGGCCAATCGGGACCAGAAGCCGGTTACCATTCTGGTCAGCGACATCGAAATGCCCGGCATGGACGGCTATGAGCTTACGTTTCACCTCCGGGATGACAGTGCCATGCACCAGCCCTACATTATTCTGCATACCTCCCTGAACAGTGAGATGAGCGTAAGCTACGCCCGTCAGGTGGGCGCAAACGAGGCGTTGACCAAGTTCGATGCCGAAGAGCTGCTCCATGCCATGCTCAGGGGCACCGACCACGCGATTGAACCCGCACGGGCCGCCCTGCGCTGACAGGCGTGCTTTAGTCGCAGTGCCGGTCTTGAGGACCGGCTTTTGCCCTTCCCGGGCAAGTCGATATACTCACCGCAGCCAGACACGCCTTTTACCGCAAGAGTTCACCATGAAAGTTCGCGTTATTCCCGTTACCCCGTTCCAGCAAAACTGCACCCTGCTGTGGTGCGAAGAGTCCGGCAAGGGCGTCGTGATCGATCCGGGCGGCGAGATGGATCAGATCATGGCGGTGGTGAAAGACGAGGGTTTTGAACTGGAGAAAATCCTGGTCACCCACGGCCATATTGATCACGCCGGCGGTGTCGCGGCGCTGATGGCGCAAACCGGCCTGCCCGTTGAAGGCCCCCATCGGGATGACGAGTTCTGGATTGAAGGGCTGCCCATGCAGAGCCAGCGCTTCGGCTTCGCCCACGCAGACCGCTTCACCCCTACCCGCTGGCTGGAGGACGGTGACCGGGTAACGTTCGGTCATCAGGAACTGGAAGTGCTCCATTGCCCGGGCCACACCCCCGGCCATGTCGTGTTCTTCCATCGGCCCACTGGCTTCGCCCAGGTGGGGGATGTATTGTTTAACGGCTCCATTGGCCGTACGGACTTCCCGAAGGGGGAC
>JAJUHY010000101.1 GCA_029265735.1 Marinobacter segnicrescens
CGCCAGGTCTCGCCGTAGCCGACCGCCTCTCCGGCGGCAAGCTGTCGTGTGGCCACCAGACGGGACTCCAGGGTCATTACTGCCTTCAGACCGAACTCGGCACCGTGGCGATTCACCATGGGCGAGGCACCGTAGAGCATGATGCCCGGCCGGGTGCGGTCAAATAGTGGCTGATCCTTACGAAAGTGTGCTGCCGAGTTGGCGACGCTGCGGACGATGGGACCCAGCCCCGCCGTCGCCTTTTCGAAGGCTGCAGTCTGCCGGGCCGTACTGTCACTGGCCGTATCGTCCGCACTGGAAAAATGCGTCATAGCGCCGCTCAGGTCAATCCCTGCGCGCACCAGACGGTCACGGACTGACTGGATTTCTGCCGGTGCAAAGCCCAGACGGTTCATGCCGGAATTTACCTTGAGCCAGACCTCTGGCCGGCCGTAACCGGCTTCCAGCCAGTCAAGCTGCTGGGTGCTGTGCACGACTACGATAAAGCCCTGTCGTTCGCACAGGCCAAGATCCGCTGCCTCGTGAACGCCCTGCAGCAGCAGTACCGGCTGTGTCAGCCCCGCCTCCCGCAGGGCGACGGCTTCCTCCAGACAGGCGACCGCAAAGCAGTCAGCCTCGTCGGAAAGCGCTTTCGCCACCCGCTCAATTCCGTGGCCATAGCCGTCGGCTTTTACTACGGCAATGGCACGCCCCGGCGCGGCCTTTTCTGCGGCAAGGCGGAAATTATGGCGCAGGTTGTCCAGATGGATATGCGCAATGGTGGGTCGCGGCATTAATAATCCCCGCCGTAATCGCCGTGGGCCAGATCCTCAAACTTGGTGAACTTGCCGATAAAGGCCAGCCGTACGGTCCCAATAGGACCGTTTCGCTGCTTACCGATGATAATCTCGGCAATACCCTTGTCCTGGGTATCCTCGTTATAGACCTCGTCCCGGTAGACGAACATGATCACGTCCGCATCCTGCTCGATCGCGCCGGACTCCCTTAGGTCCGAGTTCACCGGCCGCTTGTTGGGCCGCTGCTCCAGGCTGCGGTTAAGCTGGGACAACGCCACCACCGGGCAGCTGAGCTCCTTGGCGAGGCCTTTAAGAGAGCGGGAAATCTCTGAAATCTCTGCAGTCCGCCCTTCGGTGTTGCCGGGTACGCGCATCAGCTGAAGGTAGTCCACCATGATCAGGCTCAGCTTGCCGCCGTTCTCCCGGGCAATACGTCGGGCCCGGGAACGCATCTCGGTGGGGCTCAGCCCTGGAGTATCGTCAATATATAAGGGCTTGTCCTTGAGCAGACTAACGGCGGACGTGAGCCGGGGCCAGTCATCTTCCTCAAGCTTGCCGCTGCGCATCCGGGTCTGGTCGATGCGGCCCAGAGACGACAGCATACGCATGACGATGGAGTCGGCGGGCATCTCCATACTGAAAACCAGTATCGGCTCACCGGTGGACAACAGAGCGTTCTCCACGATATTCATGGCAAAGGTGGTCTTACCCATGGACGGGCGACCCGCCACGATAATCAAGTCAGACGGCTGCATGCCGGACGTCCACTCATCCAGATCGGTAAATCCGGTGGTCAGACCAGTTACCTTGTCACCAGACTCAAACAGCTCTTCGATGCGGGTCAGTGCCTGAGTCAGAATCGGGTTGATGGGCTTGGGGCCCGACCCTTCCTTGGTACGAGACTCGGCGATCCGGAACACATTACGCTCGGCCTCATCCAGCAGCTCGGAGCTGGTCCGGCCCTGGGGGTTGAAGGCCGAGTCGACAATCCCACCGGACACTTCGATCAGCTGCCGCAGAATGGAGCGCTCCGCCACAATCTGAGCATAAGCCCGTATATTCGCAGCGCTGGGGGTTTTCTCCGCCAGCTCGGCCAGATACGACAGACCGCCGGCCTCTTCGATATCACCGGCCCGTTCGAGGTACTCGGCCAGTGTCACCACGTCCAGAGGTTCACTCTCGGATGCCAGGCGCTCTACCGCCGCATAGATCAGGCGATGGTCCGGCCGGTAGAAGTCAGCGGCGGTGACCACCTCCGAGACCTCATCAAAACGCCGGTTATCAAGCATCAGGCCGCCCAGGACGGCCTGCTCTGCTTCCACGGAATGTGGCGGAATTTTCACCCTTGAGGTTTCCAGATCGCTGCTGGATGCCTTGAAACTACTGGTGGCCATTGATTTTCTCGGATACCGGAATACGAATGGAGTTGCCCTGGCCGGCTCGGACTTGCCTGGCGAACAGGACAGCTCAAGGATACCAGAAACAGACAGGCCCGGAAGCTGCCTGAGCAGCCCGGGCCCGTAAAAACAGGAACACGGCAGACCAGAGATTGCGCCTGCCGGCTCCTACGCCATGACGGTCAACTTCACTCAGCGACAACAGCCAGCTGAATGGTAACGGTCACGTCGGTGTGCAGTTGAAGTTCGATTTCGTACTCGCCGATGGCCCGGATCGGACCTTCTGGCAGACGTACTTCGCTCTTCTCGACTTCGGTTCCGGCTGCAGTCACCGCATCAGCGATGTCGCGAACACCGATAGAACCGAACAGTCTGCCTTCATCACCAGCCTTGGAGCTGATGGTGATGGACTGTCCTTCCAGCGCTTCTGCACGGGACTGGGCGTCAGCCAGCTTGTCAGCTGCGGCTTTCTCCAGTTCTGCACGACGCTCTTCGAACGCCTTCAGGTTGTCGGCAGTTGCCGGAACAGCCTTGCCGTACGGTACCAGGAAGTTCCGGCCGTAACCGGACTTGACCTTGACCTTGTCACCCAGGGAACCCAGGTTTGCCACTTTTTCGAGCAGAATAACTTCCATCTCGTTAACCTCTTCGTGCTTTATTCAGCCGGACCGGAAGGCTTGATACGGCCCCGGAAATCCAGCCAGCTATCTACAATTGCGAACAACATCAACAACAAACTGATCGTAAAACTCTGGACCACAAGCAGCGCGTAAAACACTATCAGCCACAGCTTATTGGCACCCTTGCGACCGACCACCCCGTGCACCAGGGCTATTCCCGCCACCAGCAGGGGCAGACCGCCTACCCAGCCCAGCAAAATCGGATTGATACCGATTACCGGGGCTGCGAGCAGTACGAGCACACAGATCCCCGATGCTCCCCGGGACAGTCGCAGGTCGTGAAACTCGTGGCGAAACCCGCCCGGGTTGTACAACGCGGACTGCCAGTACCTGGCCAGCACCATGACTGCAACCGCCATCGCCAGCGACGATCCCGGCATAATGCCTTCAGCGACGCTGCGCATGACCGGCTCGAAGTCTGCCCCGAGCTCCTGTGCTGCGTTCGGATAGGCCCACTGGTAGAGCCCCATGAACGCTTCGGTTATCTGCTGGAACGTGCCTGGAAAAAACAGCGGCAACGCCAGCCCGATAACCAGCCCGAGCCCCGAGCCTGCCAGCAGGCTTTTCTCCCAGGAGATGGTACTGCGAAGTACCGCCGCCATCAGGAATACCAGTAGCAGCACCGACAAGACTGTCGGTTCGCCGCCTACCCAGGCCCAGCCAAGGGCGGGTAACAAGGCCCAGAGCGCAATGTTAAGCCCCTGAGCAGTCCCCAGCCGCAGAACGACCAGACCGACAACCGCCGCGCCTAGCCATGACAGATAGGGTATGGCTGTTGCCAGGGCGGCTACACCGCCCGCTTGCAGGGGACCGCGCATTACATACTGTGCCAGTGCACGCATGGTCCCAGGTCCTGTACGATCTTAGTTGTCGTGGCTGTCCGAGTACGGCAACAGGGCCAGGTAACGGGCGCGCTTGATAGCGGTCGCCAGCTGACGCTGATAACGGGCCTTGGTGCCAGTGATACGGCTGGGCACGATCTTGCCGGTTTCGGTGATGTAGCCTTTCAGGGTGTCCAGATCCTTGTAATCGATCTCTTTGACACCTTCTGCCGTGAAGCGACAGAACTTACGACGTCTGAAAAAACGAGCCATTGTTTAACTCCTCAACTCCGGATGGGGTGATTACTCTTCTTCGTCCTGGGACCTGGAACGACGCTCGCCGCCTTCAGTGTTGCGACGGGGACGGTCGTCAGAACGACGGTCTTCCCGGGACTCTGCTGCCTTCATCGGAGACATTTCAGTGTCCGGACCATCACGACGGATCACCAGATCACGGATGATCGCATCGTTGAAACGGAAGTTGTGAGCCAGCTCGTCCAGTGCTGTCTGTGAACATTCAACGTTCATCAGCACGTAGTGAGCCTTGTGGATCTTGTTGATCGGGTAAGCCAGGTGGCGACGCCCCCAGTCTTCAAGGCGATGAATCTTGCCGCCGTCTTCAGTGATGACGCCGGTGTAACGCTCGATCATGGCGGGCACCTGCTCGCTCTGATCAGGATGCACCATGAATACGATTTCGTAGTGACGCATGTTTTCTCCCTACGGTTTAAACAGCCTCCGACAGGCGTATCCGCTCTGTAGAAAGCAAGGAGTTGGCAGCCAAAAAGCTGAACACAAGTGGAACAGACCCGGGCTACCGGTTTTCGAGGCCGGCCGGGAAAGACGGCAGAAGCCGGATTTCAGGCAATAGCACCCCGCCCCAGAATAAAGGGGTGCCGTATTCTAGGCGTGTGGGGCCGGGGATGCAACTGATTCCGCAGGAGCGCAGAGTGTGTGTACGACCATTACCGGGTATTGCTGCGCTGCCGTACTGCCTCATACAGACAGACGCCAGTGGCGACAGATACGTTGAGGCTGTCGACCAGCCCCTGCATGGGAATATTGACCAGCAGATCGCAATGCTCCCGGGTCAGCCGGCGCATACCCTTGCCTTCGGCCCCCATCACAAGACCAACGGGGCCGGTAAAATCGGCCTGGTACAGGGTTGCTTCCGCCTCCCCTGCGGTGCCGATCAGCCACACGCCCTGCTCCTGCAGCGAACGCAGGCACCGCGCCAGATTAGTCACGCGAACAAACGGCACGGTTTCGGCGGCACCACAGGCAACCTTTCTTGCTACAGGCGTCAGCGTTGCAGACTTGTCTTTCGGCACAATCACCGCTGCCACACCGGCTGCATCCGCCGTCCGCATGCAGGCGCCGAGATTATGAGGATCGGTGACGCCGTCCAGGATCAACAGCAGCGGCGGTTCTCTGCGGGCAGCCAGCATCTGGTAGAGATCATCCTCCGCCCACTCCCGGCTCTCGCTCACCTGCGCCACCACACCCTGGTGAGCGCCTGCCACCCGGGAATCAAGCTCTTTGCGATGGACTACCTGCCACTGCACACCCAGCGAGTCCAGCGCCTCGGTAATCTGCTTAACCCGCCGATCCTGCCGGCCCTGCTGAATCCACACCTGTTGCAGCCGCTCCGGTTGCTTTTTCACAACCGCATCCACCGCATGCCAGCCAAACACAAACTCTTCTGACACGTACCCTTCCTTACTGTTTATCGGCTGGCGCCACTTTTCTTACGACCGCCCCGGGAACCGGAGCCTTTTTTATCCGCAGAGGCTGACTTACCGCCTCCTTTCTTCTTGCCAGAAGATTTCCGGGACGCTTCCCTTGCTGCCTCAGCCACCAGCTGCTCTCTCGCGGACGGCTTTTTGCCGGAACGGCTCCTGGCAGGCTTACTGCCCTTCTCTCTACCCTTCTCTGCCTTGCCGCCCCGAGCGTCCTTTAAAGACGCTTTCCCGGCTTCGCCACGATCGCCTTTAGAGGCAGCCTTACCAGATGACTTGCGGCCACCGCGTCGACTGGGTTCACTGACCAGCTCCAGATCAATCTTGCGGTCATCCAGATCCACCCGCACCACCTGCACCTGTACTTCATCACCCAGACGGAAACTGGTAGCGGTGCGCTCACCAAGCAATCTGTGCTTGGCGGCATCGTGTCGATAATAGTCGCCACCGAGGGTCGAGATATGTACCAGGCCTTCAATATAGATACCGTCAAGCTCTACAAAGAAACCGAAAGGCACTACCGCGGCAATGACACCGCCATAGGTTTCTCCCACGTGCTCCCGGAGGAACTCGCACTTGAGCCACGCCATCACATCCCGGGTGGCATCATCCGCCCGGCGCTCGGTCATGGAGCAATGCTCGCCCAGCTGCACCATACGAGCCAGATCATAGGGATATTCGGCAAGCTCCGGGTCACGCACCGGCGGGTGCTCAACATCTTTGGCCGCTTCCTTACGATGGATAATGGACTTGATGGCCCGATGCACAATCAGGTCCGGATAGCGGCGAATGGGCGACGTGAAGTGGGTATAGCTGGGGTAGCCCAGGCCGAAGTGCCCGTTTTCGTCGGGGCTGTAAACCGCCTGGCTCAGGGAGCGCAGCATCACCATCTGAATGATATGGGCGTCTGGCCGCTCATGAATCTGCTCAAGCAACTGCTGATAATCCGCCGACGTGGGCTTGTCGCCACCACCCAGCTGCAACCCCAGCTCGCCGAGAAACAGCCGGACTGCCTGCAGACGCTCTTCCGAGGGGCCGTCGTGAACCCGGTACAGGGCTGGCACGCGGTACTTCTTGAGGAATCGCGCCGTGGCCACGTTGGCGCAGAGCATGCACTCTTCCACAATCTTGTGGGCGTCGTTGCGGTAAACGGGAACGATCTCTTCGATCTTCCGGTTGGCATCAAAGATGACCCGGGTCTCGGTGGTTTCGAAATCGATGGCGCCACGTTCATTGCGGGCCTGGCGCAGTAGCTTGTACAGACCGTACAGATCATGAAGCTGAGGCAGAATGTCAGAATAAAGCTGACACAGGCTGATGCCGATTTCGGTATCCGGATGCTCCAGCATCTGACTGACCTTGGTATAGGTCAGGCGGGCATGGCTGTGCATTACAGCCTGATAGAACTTGTAGCCACTGATCCGGCCAGCGGCGCTGACCGTCACATCCGCCACCATACAC
>JAJUHY010000084.1 GCA_029265735.1 Marinobacter segnicrescens
CCCGCATGCAGTGATGGATGCGGCCCGGACCCAGGCGCCCCTGGGCGATCTCAAAGCCACGGCCTTCACCGAGAATCAGGTTGCTGGCCGGCACCCGCACGTTCTCGAAACGAATCTCCGGGTGACCTTTAGGCGCGTGATAGTACCCATACACTGGCATATCACGGACGATGGTCACACCCGGCGTGTCCTTGGGCACGATAACCATCGACTGCTGCTTGTGGCGGTCGGCGTTGTTCGGGTCAGACTTGCCCATCACGATAAAGAACTCGGTGGCTTCGCCACAGCCCCCGGTGATAAACCATTTGCGACCATTGATGACGTACTCATCACCATCCCGCTCAATGCGGGTTTCGATATTGGTGGCGTCGCTGGACGCAACGGCTGGCTCGGTCATGGCGAATGAAGAGCGGATCTTTCCTTCCAGCAGTGGCTGCAGCCAGGTTGCTTTCTGTTCCTCGCTGCCGTAGCGGGCCAGTACTTCCATATTGCCCGTGTCTGGTGCCGCGCAGTTGAACACCTCGGACGACCAGAGCACCCGGCCCATGATTTCAGCCAGCGGTGAGTATTCCAGGTTGGTCAGGCCAGGCCCGTACTCGGCTTCCGGGAGGAACAGGTTCCACAGGCCCTGGGCCCGTGCTTTTTCCTTTAGCTCTTCAACGATGGGGACTCTGGCGTAGGCCCGGCCCCGTTCGTGGTTTTCTTCCTTCTGCTGGCGGTAGAGCTCCTCATTGGGATAGATATGCTCGTCCATAAAGGCCTGCAGCTTTGCCTGCAGCGACTTGACCTTATCGGAATACTGAAAGTCCATGGATAACTCCTGAGGTGGCGGTTGGTTGGGTCTTAAGCAATATGGAAGGATATTCCGCATCAATCAACTGAATTATTCTCATGGTCCGGTATTAGGTATTTTGATGATGTGGCGCGCGTTAGGTCTTTTCCTGCCCCAGGGTGGTAACTTTCGTCGTCCATCGACCATACTGGAACCACATTCACCCTTGGAACAGATTCGAGGCGAAGCATGTCGAACCAGGAACTGCAGAAACTGAAAGAACGGTACGTGGCCGCAGGCGTTGCCAGTCCGAACGAACAGTTTGCGGATCACGCCCGCAATGCCGAACTGTGGGACGCCGACGGCAAACGGATGATCGATTTTGCCGGTGGTATCGGGGTGCTCAATATCGGCCACCGTCACCCAAAAGTAGTGGACGCCGTGAAGGCCCAACTGGACCGCCTTATGCACACCTGCCAGACGGTCATGCCTTATGAAGGCTATGTAAAAGTAGCCGAGCGGCTGAGCCAGATTGCTCCGGTGCGCGGCCATGCCAAGGTCATGCTGGCCAACTCGGGGGCGGAAGCGCTGGAAAATGCCGTCAAGATCGCCCGCGCTGCCACCGGCAAGACAAACGTCATCTGTTTTGATGGCGGCTTCCACGGCCGCACCTTCATGACAATGGCCATGAACGGTAAGGTCAGCCCCTACTCAACCGATTTCGGCCCCATGCCAGGCTCTGTGTTCCGGGCGCCATTCCCGGTTCCCTACCACGGCATTACGGAAGACGAAGCCATCCGCGGTCTTAACATGGCACTGAAGGCCGACGCCAATCCGAAGGACACCGCTGCAGTGGTGATCGAACCGGTGCTCGGGGAGGGCGGTTTCTACGCGGCGCCGGCCAGTTTCCTTAAAAGGCTCCGCGAGCTCTGCGATGAGCATGACATGTTGCTGATCGTGGATGAGGTTCAGAGCGGCTTCGGCCGTACCGGCAAGATGTTTGCGATCGAACACAGCGGCGTCGAGCCGGACATCATGACCGTGGCCAAAAGCATGGCCGATGGCATGCCGATCTCCGCCATTGTCGGCACCGACAGGGTCATGGACGCATCCGGCCCCAACTCGCTGGGCGGCACCTATACCGGGAACCCGGCGGCCTGTGCCGCTGCACTGGCGGTTATGGATGTGTTTGAGGAAGAAGACATCCTGGGCAAGAGCCAGGCGCTGGGGGAAAAGCTGGGTAAACGGTTTGCCCAGTGGCAGGAACAGTTCGAACACGTCGATAACGGCCGTAACCTGGGCGCCATGGCGGCGATTGAGCTGGTCACCGACAAACAGAGCCGTGAGCCCAGGCCCGACATGGCGGCGAAAGTTACTGCTTACGCCAAGGCACACGGCCTGATCCTGCTCAGTTGTGGCATGCACGGCAATACCATTCGCTTCCTGATGCCAGTGACCATCGAAGATGATGTCCTTGAGGAAGGTCTTGGCATTGTGGAGGACGCGCTCGCCAGCCTCTGACAGGTCTGCTCCGTATCCCAAGGGCGCCTCAGGGCGCCCTTGTTCATTTACCAGGTTGATGGTTGGGCCCGGCGATGTGCGGTAATATGGACCTGTAACTGACTGACAGATTGAGTGATTCAATATGAGCGAGATTGCAGCGGATTCCGTATTCGTCCGCGATGGAGACTGGTTCATTCCATCAGAACTGGCACGGGGGCCCTGGAGCCCGGATGCGCTCCATGGCGGCGCGCCTGCGGCCCTGCTTGCCGGTTATGCCGAGCAGACAATTGCCGATGAAGATATGCTGCTGGCCCGCATGACCATGGAACTGGTGCGGCCGGTACCGCTGGCCCCGTTAAAAGTTGCCGCGACCATGGGCAAGGGCCGGTCGGTACGCCGGGTCGAGCTGACCCTTTCCCATGATGAAACCGTGGTTGCCCGGGCAGTAGTGCTGTTTCTCAAGAGCGAACCTCAGAACATCGAGCCCCGGCTCGATGGCCACCCGCTACCCGGCCCGGACCGTTGCCATGAGCCCTTTCTGGTTCCTGGCATGGAGCAGGTGACGTCATTCCATTACAGCGCCATGGACATACGGGTCGCCCACGGGCAGACCGTCGGCCCGGGTCCCGCTGCAGCCTGGTTCCGGTTCAAGGCTCCGTTTGTGGCCGGTGAACCCGTGAGCGCAGCCATGCGGGCTATCGCTGCTGCCGACTTCGGCAATGGCCTGAGCTGGATTCTGCCCTTTGATGCCTTCACATTTGTGAACACCGACCTGACGGTCTACCTCAGCCGTCATCCACGCAGCGAATGGGTGGCATTAAGCAGCTCCATGACCGTGGAGCCCAACGGAATCGGCCTTGCCCGCTCCGATATCTATGACGAGAAAGGGCTGATCGGCGTCGCCCAGCAGAATCTGTTCGTACGTGCCCGGGAAGAATGGCAGCTGTAACATCACCTTTCCGGACCCTGTCTAAACTGTCACTGAAACCTGAGGCAGGGCCATGGCATAAACGTGGCTCACCTTCCGAACGGGGTTCAGATATGCACGGATTGGGATTGCTAAAGTCAGCGGTAAGCCGCGCTTTTACATCAGGCCGACAGGCTCTGGCCTCACTGTTGCTGTTTTCGCTGGTGCTCACCACGCCTGCGCTGGCGTCAGGCCAGGCTGAGACCATCGTTCGTCTGTCACCTCTCGGGCCTATTGTGGAGCAGTCCCAGGCAATGATGCGCACCGGCATCCGCGATGGTCTGATGGCCACCGGTCAGGTCGACTCGCTGGTAGCCGAAACCATTGCTGGCTTCGGGGCAAGTGCCTTTGACGCTGCCCGGATACGGGCCCGGCTGGTTAATGACCTGACCGCGGACCTGGCTAGTAATGAGCTTCAGACGGTGAACGAATGGTATCAGTCCGACCTGGGCCAGGCACTGTCACAGGCGGAAGCCCGCGCGGCGTCGCCGGCGGGATGGACGATCATAAGCGAATCAGCCCCGGCACTACGACAGCAGTACAAAGGCAGCGCCAGGGAGCAGCTCTTCAAGCGCTACGATCAGGCGCTGGGAGCCAGTGAACAGGCTACGGATACCGCCATTGCGGTGCAACTGGAACTGGCACAGACCATGGCCGCCTTCAGTGAGAATGGCTCTGCCAGTGCCATCAGGGACCGGGTGCAGGCGAGCCGACCGATAATCCAGGCTGAAATTGCGGATCAGGTCTATCTGGCGTACCTGCATATGTACCAGTCGTTCCCGGATGAGCAGTTAAAGACCTACGTGGAGTTTCTGGAGTCCTCGGCCGGAAGGGCTTTCACGGAAAGTGCCGGTACCTCGATACGTGGCGCGATTGTGGAGCCCATTTCCAGAGTCGGTGATCAACTGGTCAGGTTGTTGGGTTCCGGGGGCAAATGACGCTGGTAAAAGGGCTTTTGCGGTGGCTGTTCTGGATACTGGCCGGCATTGTGCTGGTGACCGCCGCGATATTGGCGCTGTTTCGTTTCGTAAATCCTCCGGCGACGGCCTTCACCCTGGCCTGGCAACTGGAAAACCGCCAGCCCATACAACAGATCTGGGTATCCCTTGAGGACATTTCTCCGTGGATGCCGCTGGCGGTTATTGCCAGCGAAGACCAGCGTTTCCTGACCCACTGGGGCCTGGATCTGGACGCCATCGCAACAGCTGTAACCGCTTATCAGCAGGGTAACAACCTTCGGGGCGCAAGTACCATAACGCAACAGACCGCCAAGAATCTTTTTCTGTGGAGCGGGCGCAGCATGGCTCGCAAAGGGCTGGAAGCGGTGCTGGCGCTGGGGCTGGAAGGCCTTTGGCCCAAGCGCCGAATCATGGAGGTGTACCTGAACGTCGCTGAGTTCGGCCCCGGCATCTACGGAGTCGAGGCGGCAAGCCAGTCTCATTTCGGCATCAAGGCCTCGCAGCTGTCGCCAGAGCAGGCGGCCCGGCTTGCGGCCGTGTTACCCAACCCCCGGGTGTACAGCGCGGCTGCACCTTCGCCTTACATCTGGCAGCGGGTGTCATGGATACGCCGGCAGATGGGCCAGTTGGGCGGCACCGATCTGGTACAGTCTCTTTACTGAGCGCCTGCGCCGCTAATCGTCCGATGCGGCTTTTTTACTGGGCGCGCTTAGCACTTCTCTCTCAAAATGTCCCAGCACAGCGATGGTCAGTAGCGCAAACGTCGCTAACAGTCCCGCCAGGATCAGGTTGCCAATCCCGCAGGTCGCACCCAGTGCCCCGGCGATCCAGATGGACGCCCCGGTGGTGATGCCCTGAACATTCCCGCGGGCCTGGATAATGCAGCCGGCGCCGAGGAAGCCAATGCCACCGATGACGCCTTCCACGATACGCGTCGGATCAATCCGGGCAGAAGGGTCGCCGGTCGCCGTCGCATAGAGGATGTGCATGCCAATCATCACGAAGGTCGCTGCGCCCATGGATACCAGCATATGAGAGCGCAGGCCGGCCGGTTTGCCCCGCAGTTCACGTTCGAGTCCGAGCAGGAAGCCGAGGCCCGTTGCTGCAGACAGGCGGATTAACATATCGAGGAAGGGTAATTCTGATGAGTCCATCGGTTGCTACCTCAGGTAACGGCCAAAAAAGGCCCGTCTCAAGAAAAGACGGGCCAGGAACCTGAGTCAAATCATAGTCGCTCTGCGGTCAGTACGCACACTGGCGTCGCAGAGTAAAAAGGCACCGGCTTCCTGCCAGGTGCCGGACATCAGAAGGTGTAACGCAGGCCTACGCGAGCAGTATCGAAGTCCGGACCGTCGTTGGTGATTTCACCGTCGAAGTCGTCCTCGTCAATATCCACGTTGTAGCGGTTGTACTCCGCAAAGGCGGTCAGCGATGGGGTTACCATAAAGTCGATGCCGGCGCCGACCACGGGGCTGATGTCGTCGTAGGTCTCGCTTTCATCGAACGCACTGACGTCCATATCGTAAGCAAAGGCGCCGGCTTTGGCATAAATGCCGAAGGATTCGGTGAGGGGCAGGCGACCCTTAACCGAGAGGGATAAGCCCTTCAGATCAGAGCGAACCTCTTCCTCACCAAATTTGCCGAAATCCAGGTAGTCCACTTCCAGTGCAAAGAAGGAGTTGAACTGATAGCCCACGGACACACCGTAGAGGTCCCGTTCGTCGTCGAATTCACCATCATGAGCTTTATACCCACCGTAACTGCCGCTGATGAAGAGACCGGAATTGTCCCGTTCGGTACTCTGGGCCATCGCGGCCGGGGCAGCCACCGCAGCGGCTGTAACAAGCGTCAAATATGCAACACTGGACTTGATGCGCATAACACAGACCTCCTGGGTCGTTTGTTGAATTCATGCTTCCGTTGCGTGTCGGTGTGCTCGACATCACATTTTCAGAGTAATAGAAAACGGACCACATCCAAGTTAAAAACAAACGACGCTTTCGTAATGGTTTTGTCATTACGGATGAGCTGGAAAGTCTGTGTGGTATCGTGGCCCGCCTGTCGGCGGGCCTTGTATCAGCGGCGGTTGAGGTTGGCGAGGGCTTCTCCAAGGGCCCGGGCTTCGGCTTCGAGCAGGCTGGATGCCAGTGCATTACCCTGGCGTCGCGCATCCAGGAGTTGGCGCTGCTTGTTCTGGTGAAGGCGATAGAGAAGATCTGCCTTGGGGTGAGCGCTACCAGGATTCATAGAAATTCTCCGTGGCAATGTCAGCTTTCTTTATAATACGTCGAAAATCGGACGCTTGCCTGAACAGGAGCATATTCCGGGCCATCCCGGGAGTCCGATGAAGAGTGCACACTTTTAAGTGGGTTACAGTATAAACCCTGTTGAAAGCTCTGGTTGTCCGGTTACCAGAACCCGTGGTTATGGACCCAAACAGCGCTATAGTGACACTTGGGGTCAGTTTGTGCGCCAGGTAGAGGATGTGATCAGTGCCGGATTTATTTACAGCTCAAAGCCATGGGACACCTGAGCCGCTGGGGCCCGGCAGCTATCTGTTTCGCGGCTATGCTGCCGGCGTTGCTGATGCGTTAGTCGACCATATTCTGCAGATTTCACAAACGTCTCCATTCCGACAGATGAAAACCCCCGGTGGCCGACAGATGTCGGTCGCCATGACCGGCTGTGGCACCTATAGCTGGATCACGGACGGGCGCGGTTACCGTTACACGAAACATGACCCGGAAACCGGCAAGCACTGGCCCGCCATGCCGCCGCTGTTTCAGTACCTGGCTCATGAAGTCGCCCGGGAGGCGGGCTATACAGGTTTCGAACCTGACGTCTGCCTGATTAACCGTTATGAGCCAGGTGCCCGTATGGGATTGCACCAGGATCGGGACGAGCAGGATTTTCGCTGGCCGGTGGTGTCCGTTTCGCTGGGATTACCGGCGGTGTTTCTCTGGGGAGGATTACGTCGGGGTGGCTCGCCAGCCCGGTTAACCCTTGAGCATGGGGATGTACTGGTCTGGGGCGGGGAGGACAGGCTCCGCTACCACGGC
>JAJUHY010000236.1 GCA_029265735.1 Marinobacter segnicrescens
AGCCCGACATGTACCCCGGGTTTTACGCCAAGATCCTGAAGGCCTCTGGCTGCCCGTGATACCAGGTTGTCCAGCTCCCGATAGGTGATACTGCGACCGAGGAAATGGATGGCCGGACGGTCAGGCCAGCGCTTGGCCGACTCCGAGAGCATCACATGCACCGGTCGGCCGGAAAGATTGGGGTGGTAGGGAATACCCTCGGGGTAGCTTTGGAACCACGGGGCGTCGGGGGGTATCTGATCGTCTGTCATGTTGTGCAGCCTCTTGCGTGATTATTTTTATGGGATCTTGCTTAGCTGGGTGCAACGTTTTTATACTATGACGCATGATGCAACAAAAACAAATAATGGTGCAAGGCGGCTCCACGCCGCTGGCCCGGGCATTGGCAGGGGAACCCTCTGCCGGTTCGGTCGGTCCGCTTGATGCTCTTGAGCTTGGCCGTCAGCGCTGGCTGGAAGGGGAGCGGATCAATATGGGCGCTCTGGCCGAGACTCTCGGAATCAACCGAGCCACGCTGTTCCGCTGGGTAGGGGGCCGCGATCTTTTTATTGGTGAGATCATCTGGTCTTTTTACCAGGAGTTACTGGATGCAACGCTGCAGTCGACCAGTGGCTCAGGCCCGGAATATGTCGTATCGGTCTCCGAGCGGCTGATGAAGAAAGTCATGAAAAGCGAGGCGCTTTATCGATTTCTTCGGCAGGATCCGGAGTACGGCATTCGTATCCTTACCTCGAAAACCTCTCCATTCCAGGCCCGTTCTGTCCGCGCCATACGGGAGCTGATTCGCACGCAATCTGATCAAACCGGATGGAGCCCTCCGATTGATCCGGATGACCTGGCGTTTCTGATTGTCCGGGTGGCAGAGTCCTTTCTCTACGGTGACGTCATCAGCGGTCAGCGAACGGAAATTGTACAGACCACCATGGCCGTCCGGCTTCTGCTTTCCGGACGAGCCTGATCGTGTTTATCACCAGTACAACCCCCCCACAAAAAAAGGAGATAACCGTCACTATGAACACTTACTTCAAAGCAGTGGTCGCATCAGTCGCTCTCACCGGCCTGGCTGGAGCCGGTGCGGCATCAGCGGAACAGCTCCGGTTTGCTACCGGATCGCCTCAGAACACCCTTGGAAGCAAGGGTATGGACGCCTTCATTCAGACTGTAGAGGATCGCTCTGACGGCAAGCTTCGTGTCAAAGGGTTCACTCAGTCGCTGCTCAGCTTTATGGAGACACCAGAGGGACTCCGTGACGGCATGGCCGATGTGGGGCATGTGCTGACGCCTTACTTCCCGTCGGACTTCCCCAATACCATCCTGCTGACCGAAATGACCATGGCTCCGGAGCTGGCGCAATTGGGGGCCCGTGAAGCCATGTTCGCCTATACCGGAGCCATTGCTGACTATGTGCTGAACCACTGCCCCGAGTGTATCGACGAGCATCTGGACCGTAACCAGCTCTTTCTCAACATGGTGAGTACGTCGCCCTATGGGCTTTTCTGTGGCCAGAAAGTCACCGCATCGTCGGACCTGGAAGGGATGCGAATTCGTATCGGTGGCCCACAGTGGTCCCGTTGGGTTGAAAGCAAAGGCGCGGCTCCGGTATCTATCCCGGTCAATGAAACCTACGAGGGGCTGAGTCAGGGAATTATCGAATGTACTGCCCATAACCTGTCCGATCTGTTGAATTTCAAATTTATCGAAGTGGTTACCGACGTGACGATGGGCGTACCTGGCGGCACATTCGGCGGGGTGGGTACAAACATTAACGCAGATACCTGGCGATCGCTGTCCGATGCGCACCGCGAGGTACTACTGTACGGCGCAGCCCGGTCGGCGGCGGAGACGGTAATCCTTTACTATGAGGATCATGAAGAGGCTCTGCGTCAGATCGATGCCAGTGAGCGAATCACGCTGCATGAGCCAGATGCGGAGCTGGTAGAGGATACCATTGCATTTTTTGAGCAGGACCTGGAGACCATCGCGGCCCACTATAAGGAGCGTTTTGGAATAGAAGACGCCGCAGAGCGAATGGCTTCTTTCCGCAAGACACTGGCAGACTGGGTAGGTAAAGTAGACGGGATAACCACCCGCGAGGATCTGACCGCGTTGTATTGGGACGCGGTATTCTCAAGGGTGGACGCGGGCAAATATGGCCTCTGACTGGTATTAATGTTCCTTTAGCGCCAGGCTTCATCGTCTGGCGCTGCTAATTCAAGGTAGGTATTTATGAGTCAAGCTTTCCGTTACTACTTGCAGGTCCGGTACGGCGAATGTGATGCCCAGAAAGTCGTATTTAATGCCCGCTACGGCGATTACGTCGATCTGGCGGCGACTGAGTTTCTGAACCATACCTGCGACGAGAGTCAGATGCCCGGCGGCGCCCTGGACTACCAGGTGGTCAAGCTGACAATCGAGTGGAAAGCCCCCGCCCGGTATCGTGACCACTTGGAAATCTCGGTCCGGTCAACGCACATTGGCAATACGTCATTCACCCTGGAGATGGAGATGGTGAATGCCGATACCCGACAGTTTATTGCCCGGGCTGAAATAACCGGTGTCACGGTGCATCCGGTCACGCTTGAGAAAATCCCGGTGCCCGATGCCATGCGGAAAGGGCTGGAGCAGGGCGGTCGCGGTGACTTTATTGATCATGCCGGCAGGTTTGCCCGGGAAAACGCCACCGTTGAGGCGTGACAGGGTATTCGGCACAGAAAGCTGAACGGGAAGCCCGGTGAACATCCACGGGCTTCCTGTATTACTTATGAACTCGAAATCTTCATCAGCACCAGTCCGGACACGATCAGAACCGCCGCGATAATCCGCATCGGATTCACGGGCTCCGCCAGGAAAATAATCCCCGCCAGAAACGCTCCTACTGCGCCAATCCCCGTCCAGATAGTGTAAGCACTGCCCAGTGGAATCGTCCGCATGGCAACGGCCAGTAGCCAGAAACTGGCGAGCATGGTGACAATGGTAATGATGGAAGGCGTCAGCCGGGTGAACCCCATCGACTGCTTCATAAAGAAGGCCCAAACCACTTCCAGGGCCCCGGCGATAACAAGATAGAACCAGGCCATTTCGCACCTTAAACGTTCAGGGCCAGGTCGTCCTGGTCATTTCAACCCGGAATGGGGGAGGTCGTCCTCACTTTGGGGATGAAAAGGATAGGAAATTTGATGGTAATCGGCAAATTCAGGATTTTTGGCTGGGGCTGAGCTGGCGATCGTTGCGATGAGGGAAGGTTCGCGGTACGATCTTTTCTGCTCAAAGGAACTATCAGACTTGCAGCAAAGGGACTCGCTATGTTCTCTCAGTGTATGGCTGACCGAGCCCGGTTAGCTTCCCACCGCGTTACTCTTGAAACCAGACTTGCCGAAGAATGGACGGATAACCAGGCGGACATTTACGTTCTTGAAAGAGACGATATGGTAGCCGTTTGGATTCAGGAGCAAAAAGATCAGGGCCGATCAGACAGCGATATTAAAGCCCGGTTCGAAGAACTTGTCGGCGAGACAACTCTCACTCTGATGCATGAATCCTTTTTGTTGGCCGACGAGTATGGCGCCACTTTAGTTGTTGCCACTATGGATGCGAAGATCCTCAGCGCCCTCGGACGCGATATGCTGCGGTCGGGTAATGTACTCGGGCAGTATCGGATTCGATCTCATAACGGTAAACAGTACATTTCGTTTAAAGGCAATCACCGGCTGCGCTCGATCGTCAAAGGTACACGTTACCGCCTCAAGAATCCTACTGTGGTAAAGATGGGCATCGGGCCTGATGGATTAAAGCACACAGCGAAAGGCGGGGTTTACGTCACCGTCATCGTGTCAGTTGGCCTTAACGGGATCGCGTGGATTTTCACAGAGGATTTTGGTTGGCGGGATTTTTTGACAAACGTGACAGAGGATTTGGTGAAGGCGGCGATTGCTGCGGTTGCTGGCTTTCTGGTAGGGGTTGCGGTTGGCTCAGCTACCGGTTGGGCGGTGCTTGCTAGTGGCGCTGGCTTTTTAGTTGGTCTAGGAGTTGGGTGGTTACTCATGGATATTAC
>JAJUHY010000012.1 GCA_029265735.1 Marinobacter segnicrescens
GTCCGCAGTGCTGTTTGATCAGGCCACTCTGGCCAGCGGCGAGCAGCTGAAAGACCCGGGTGCTTACGTCAGCCGGCTCAACCGCCTGCTGCTGGAACTGGCGAACTGATCGGTTAACGTCAGAAAATTCCAATGCAGCAAATTATCGTGGACATCCAGATCAGCCCCGACGAGTGGATCAAGCTCTACCAGGGGGTTGCCCGGGATGTCCATACCACCGCCCGGGACGGACGTTCGGTTCGCTTCCCGGCGCGGATTCTGTCCCGCTTCTATCTTCGCGATGGTATTTGCGGAAGTTTTCGCATCATTTTCGATGGGGCCGGGAAGTTCCAGTCCATCGAGCGGCTGTAACCTTCGGTCGGGTTTCCCCCTTCCTCTTGGTCTCTTTGCCTTTCTATAGCTCCAGCCTTTCGAAATAGTATTTTTAATTAATTTTCGCTAATTGTGCCTCCGGCGGTACATTTGCTCTGTCCCATCAAGCAGTAACCATCAGGAGCGAATGATGAGTCAGAACAGCAGTACAGGTGGAAAGTGCCCGGTCATGCACGGCGGAAACACAAGCGGTCATCACTCAGTGGCCAGCTGGTGGCCCGAGTCCATCAACCTGGACATCCTTCATCAGCATGATCAAAAAACCAACCCCATGGATAACGACTTCAACTACCGTGAAGAAGTCCGCAAACTGGATGTTGAAGGCATCAAGCGGGATCTGCACGCCCTGATGACGGACAGCCAGGAATGGTGGCCGGCCGACTGGGGTCATTATGGCGGATTCATGATCCGTATGGCCTGGCACTCCGCCGGTACCTACCGCCTGGCCGATGGCCGGGGAGGCGGCAGCCGCGGCAACCAGCGCTTCGCACCGCTGGCTTCCTGGCCGGATAACGCGAGCCTCGACAAGGCACGCCGGCTGCTGTGGCCCATCAAGAAAAAGTACGGCAACCGGATCAGCTGGGCCGACCTGATGATTCTGGCCGGTACCATTGCCTATGAATCCATGGGGTTGAAGACCTTCGGCTTCTCGTTTGGCCGGGAAGACATCTGGCACCCGGAAAAAGATATCTACTGGGGCGACGAAAAAGCCTGGCTGGCGCCGTCCGATGAACGCTACGGGGATGTGGATAAGCCCGAAACCCTGGAGAATCCTCTGGCATCGGTGCAGATGGGGCTGATTTACGTGAACCCGGAAGGCGTCAACGGCCAGCCGGACCCCCTGAAAACAGCTGCCCAGGTGCGGGAAACCTTTGCCCGCATGGCCATGAACGACGAGGAAACCGTTGCTCTGACCGCCGGTGGCCATACCGTAGGCAAGGCCCACGGCAACGGTGATGTACGTACGATCGGCAAAGAGCCTGAAGCCGCCGACGTCACCGCCCAGGGGCTGGGCTGGAGCAACCCGAATCATAAGGGGCGGGCTTCCAATGCGTTCACATCCGGACTGGAAGGCGCCTGGACCACCAACCCGACGGTTTTCGACATGGGCTATTTCGACATGCTCCTGGACCACGAGTGGGAGTTGAAGAAGAGTCCGGCCGGTGCGTGGCAGTGGGAGCCGGTGGAGATTCGGAACGAGGACCGGCCGGTTGACGCTACTGATCCGTCCATTCGCCACAACCCGATCATGACCGACGCCGACATGGCGATGAAGCTCGACCCGGTTTACCGGCAGATTCTGGAAGATTTCCGCCGCCATCCGGAGCGGTTCCGGGACGCGTTTGCCCGCGCCTGGTTCAAGCTGACCCACCGGGACCTGGGACCGAAATCCCGTTACATCGGACCGGATGTGCCTGCGGAAGATCTTATCTGGCAAGACCCGGTTCCCTCCGGCCGGACCGATTATGTAGAAGAGCTGGTCAAGGAGCAGATTGCCCGGTCTGGCCTGTCCATCAGCGACATGGTCACAACCGCCTGGGACAGCGCCCGGACCTATCGCGGCTCAGACCGTCGCGGCGGGGCCAACGGTGCGCGGATCCGGCTTGCGCCTCAGAAAGACTGGGCTGGTAACGAGCCCGAGCGTCTGGCCAGAGTACTCAAGGTGTACGAGGCGATCTCGGCAGATACCGGCGCCAGCATTGCGGATGTCATCGTGCTAGGCGGCAGCGTAGGTCTCGAGACCGCTGCCCGGGCTGCCGGTTTTGACGTACACGTTCCCTTCCTCAAGGGGCGCGGCGACGCTACTGATGAGATGACCGATGCGGAGTCCTTCAGCCCGCTTGAGCCGCTGGCGGATGGCTTCCGTAACTGGCAGAAACAGCGCTATCTGGTCAAGCCAGAGGAGCTTCTGCTGGACCGGGCCCAGCTGATGGGCCTGACGGCCGCGGAAATGACCGTACTGATCGGTGGCATGCGGGTTCTGGGCACCAACCACGGTGGCACCAGACACGGCGTGTTCACGGACCGGGAAGGACAGCTGACCAATGACTTCTTCGTCAACCTGACCGACATGGCCTACAGCTGGCATGCCGTTGGCGACAACCACTACGAACTTCGCAGCCGTAAAGCAGGCGAAGTAAAGTGGACCGCCACCCGGGTGGACCTGGTGTTCGGTTCCCATTCCGTGCTGCGGTCTTACGCGGAGGTCTATGCCCAGGACGACAACCGTGAGAAGTTTGTCCGCGACTTCATCGCGGCGTGGGTCAAGGTGATGAACAACGACCGCTTCGATCTGCTGGCGTAACAGACGCAGCGTCTGCTAGTGTCCCGTCTGGTTAATTCGTTGACCTACTGCGTGACGCTGGGCCCTCTGGCCAAGGCGCCAGGCCGAAGGTGTGGTGGTTCCACATCAAGGGCTGGCAACACCGGCCAGAGGGCCCAGCGTCGCGCCCTTCGGGAGCCACTGAGAGGCTCAGTAGATCAGCGAATTAACCAGACGGGACACTAGTCCGCCGACAGTCCGGCAGAGAATCGATAAAAACAACCCCACATTCAATAAGAGGCACAAAAACAATGCGCCAATACACGACCCTCAACTTCAACCTTGGCGAAACCCTCGACACCCTTCGGGATCAGGTTGAGCGTTTCGCCCGCAATGAAATCGCGCCGATCGCGGATAAAACGGACCGGGATAATGCCTTCCCCAACGACCTATGGCCCAAGCTGGGAGAGATGGGGCTGCTGGGTATGACCGTCAGCGAAGAGTACGGCGGCTCCAACATGGGCTACCTGGCCCATGTCATTGCCATGGAAGAGATCAGCCGGGCCAGCGCCAGCATTGGCCTGAGCTATGGTGCCCATTCCAACCTGTGCGTGAATCAGATTCACCGCAACGGTACCGAAGCCCAGAAGCAGAAGTATCTGCCGGGCCTGGTCAGCGGACAGCAGATTGGCGCCCTGGCCATGAGCGAACCCAATGCCGGCTCCGATGTGGTCAGCATGAAGCTGCGAGCTGATAAAAAGGGTGATCGCTACGTTCTTAACGGCAGCAAGATGTGGATTACCAATGGCCCAGACGCTCATACCTATGTGATTTATGCGAAAACCGATCCCAAGGGCGGCCCGAGGGGCATCACCGCTTTCCTGGTGGAGCGGGACTGGAAAGGCTTTAGTCGCGGTCCCAAGCTCGACAAGCTGGGCATGCGCGGTTCGAACACCTGCGAACTGATTTTTGAGGATGTTGAAGTACCGGAAGAGAACATCCTGGGTCAGGAGAACGAAGGCGTAAAAGTTCTGATGTCCGGGCTCGACTACGAACGGGTGGTCCTGTCTGGTGGGCCGACCGGCATTATGCAGGCGTGCCTGGATGTGGTTGTGCCCTACGTTCATGAGCGTAAACAGTTTGATCAGCCCATTGGGGAGTTCCAGCTGATTCAGGGCAAACTGGCCGACATGTACACCGAGCTGGCCGCCTGCCGCGCCTATCTCTATGCCGTGGCCCAGGCCTGTGACCGTGGCGAAACTACCCGCAAGGACGCCGCCGGCGCCATTCTTTATACCTCCGAGCGTGCCACCAAAATGGCTCTGGAAGCCATTCAGATCCTGGGCGGCAACGGCTATATCAACGATTTCCCAACCGGACGCCTGCTGCGGGATGCCAAGCTCTATGAGATCGGTGCCGGCACCCAGGAAGTGCGCCGCATGCTGATCGGTCGTGAACTGTTCCGCGAGTCCAACTGAGGTCACCATGGCGATACTGCATAGCACCATCAACACCCAATCCGAAGAGTTTCAGCAGCGAAAGGCCGTGATGGAAGCTCTGGTCAACGACCTGGCGGATCGGCTTGAGCGCGTCGCTGAAGGTGGCGGCAAGGAGGTCCAGGAACGTCACCGCAGCCGGAACAAGCTGCTGCCCCGGGAGCGGATCAACCGCCTGCTGGACCCCGGCTCTCCGTTTCTTGAAATCGCGCCCCTGGCCGCCGATGGCGTGTATGACGACGATGTGCCGTCAGCTGGCATCATTGCCGGCATCGGCCGCGTGCAGGGTGTGGAATGCCTGATTGTGGCGAACGATTCTACCGTCAAGGGGGGTACCTACTACCCCCTGACCGTCAAGAAACACATTCGTGCACTTACCGTTGCAGAGGAAAACCACCTGCCCTGCATCTATCTGGTGGACTCCGGCGGTGCCAACCTGCCCCAGCAAGACGAGGTTTTTCCGGACGCTGAGCATTTCGGTCATATTTTCTATCGGCAGGCGAACATGTCGGCCAAGGGCATCCCCCAGATTGCCGTTGTGCTTGGGCTTTGTACGGCCGGGGGTGCCTATGTACCGGCCATGGCAGACGAAAGCATCATGGTGAAGGGTCAGAGCTCCATTTTCCTGGCCGGGCCGCCGCTGGTGAAAGCCGCTACTGGTGAAACCGTGTCTGCGGAAGAACTGGGTGGCGCCGATGTCCACTGCAATATTTCCGGTGTGGCCGATCACCTGGCCCATACCGAAGAGGAAGCGCTGGAGCGCGCCCGCCGCTGTATTGCCAACATCAATCACCGCAAAAAGAATCAGCTGACCACCCGACCGGTGCGTGATCCTCTCTATTCTCCCAAAGAGCTTCATGGAGTGGTGCCGGCGGATCTGCGGACGCCTTATGACGTCCGGGAAGTCATCGCACGGCTGGTGGACGGGTCCGAGTTTGATGAATTCAAGGCGGGCTATGGGGCCACTCTGGTGTGCGGATTCGCGCATCTCTATGGACATCCGGTGGGTATCGTCGCTAATAACGGCATCCTGTTTTCGGAGTCCGCCCTCAAGGGTGCGCACTTCATAGAACTCTGCAGTCAACGCGACATCCCGTTGATTTTCCTTCAAAACATCACTGGGTTTATGGTCGGGAAACAGGCCGAGCATGGTGGCATTGCCAAGAATGGCGCCAAGATGGTGACGGCGGTGGCCTGTGCCCGGGTGCCCAAGTTTACGGTCATCATCGGGGGCAGTTTCGGTGCGGGCAACTACGGTATGTGTGGCCGAGCCTATAACCCGCGTTTCCTGTGGATGTGGCCGAACGCTCGCATCGCCGTCATGGGTGGCGAACAGGCAGCCGGGGTTCTGGCTGATGTGCGTCGAGCCGGGCTGGAGCGGAAGGGCCAGAGCTGGAGTGCGGAAGAAGAGCAGGCCTTCAAGCAGCCGTTTATTGACCAGTTCGAAAAGCAGTCAAACCCCTACTATGCCTCAGCGCGACTGTGGGACGACGGCATTATCGACCCGGCGGATACCCGCGATGTACTGGGCCTGGCCCTCACTGCCTCTCTCAATGCACCGGCGGAAGAAACCCGCTTCGGTGTGTTCCGGATGTAAGGACTCCATCATGACTGAACCTACTGTTATCAGCATGACCGACGACCGGGGCGTCACCCGTATTACCCTGAACCGCCCGGACAAACGAAACGCCTTTGACGACCAGGTCATTGCAGAACTCACCGATGCCATCCAGAAGGCCGGTGCGAACCCGGACTGTCGGGTTGTGGTGCTGGCCGGTGCCGGCAAGCACTTTTCTGCGGGCGCTGACCTGGGGTATATGAAGCGCACGGCGCAGCTGACGCCGGAAGAAAACGTGGAGGATGCCCGCCGCCTTGCGGGGTTGATGCAGGCTCTGGACCGCCTTGATCGCCCTACCCTCTGCCTCATTCAGGGGGCCGCCTATGGTGGTGCCCTGGGACTGATCTGCGCGTCGGATATCGCTATCGGTACCAGAACCAGCCAGTACTGCCTGAGCGAGGCCCGGCTGGGCATTACGCCGGCCGCCATCGGCCCTTATGTGGTCAGAACGCTGGGGCAACGCCAGGCCCGTCGGTATTTTCAGACCTCTGAAGTGATTCAGGCTGAGCGGGCGCTGCAACTGGGTCTTATTCACGAATGTGTCGATGAGTCTGAACTCGAAAACACAGCCGGGGAGATCATCAATGCCTTGCTCCGTAACGGCCCCGTCGCCATGGCGGCCGGTAAAGAACTGGTGGCTGAAGTCTCCGGCGGCGCTGTTTCCGAGGAAGTGATTCAGTACACCGCCGAGCTGATCGCCCGTCTGCGGACCGGCGATGAAGGCCAGGAAGGACTGGCTGCCTTTTTCGATAAACGTACTCCTGACTGGGCGATCACCTCATGAGCAACACAATTACGTCTGTACTGGTGGCCAACCGGGGCGAGATCGCCCGCCGAATTTTCCGTACCGCTGAGGCCATGGGCCTGAATACGGTTGCCGTTTATTCCGAAGCTGATGCCGCCGCACCTTTCGTTCAGGAAGCAGACCGGACAGTCTGTATCGGTCCTGCTGAGGCTGCCAAAAGCTATCTGGATATCAGCAAAATTATTGCCGCTGCCAGGGATCAGGGCGCTGATGCCATACACCCCGGCTATGGATTCCTTTCCGAAAATACGGAGCTGGCTGCTGCCTGCGAACAGGCCGGTTTGAAATTTATCGGGCCACCTGCGAGCGCCATCGCAGCCATGGGCTCAAAAAGCGCGGCCAAAGCCCTGATGGAAGAAGCCGGCGTACCGCTGGTGCTTGGCTACCACGGGGATGATCAGAGCCTTGAGGTTTTTCAACAAGAGGCAGATCGTATTGGCTACCCGCTGCTCATCAAAGCCAGTGCCGGCGGCGGTGGTAAAGGTATGCGCGTCGTGCGCAGCAGCGGTGAACTGAAGGAGCAGGTGGAAGCCGCGCAACGGGAAGCCCAATCCTCTTTCGGTGATCCCAGACTGCTGCTGGAGCGGTACCTCGAAACGCCGCGGCACGTTGAGGTTCAGGTGCTGTTTGATCAGCACGGCAAAGGCCTCTACCTGTTCGACCGGGACTGCTCGGTACAGCGGCGCCATCAGAAAATCATCGAGGAAGCCCCGGCCCCCGGCATTCCGGATGAAGTGCGACGGGCCATGGGTGAAGCCGCCGTTCGCTGCGGCGAAGCGATCGGCTATGTGAGCGCAGGCACCGTGGAATTCCTCTATGAGCCGGAAACCCACGAATTCTTCTTCATGGAAATGAACACCCGGCTGCAGGTTGAGCACCCGGTCACCGAAATGATCACCGGGCTGGACCTGGTGGAGTGGCAGATCCGCATTGCCAACGGCGAGTCCCTGCCCTGGCAACAGTCCGATCTGACCTGGCAGGGCCATGCGATGGAAGCCAGGATTTATGCTGAAGATCCGGACAACGGCTTCCTGCCTCAGACCGGCCGACTGCATACCCTGAGAGAGCCGGAACAGAGTGAGACGGTGCGTGTAGACTCTGGCGTTCGTCAGGGCATGACCATCACGCCCTGGTACGACCCCATGCTGGCCAAAGTCATTGCCATGGGAGAAACCCGGGGTCAGGCAAGAGCCAATCTGATCGACGCCCTCAACCGTTATCACACCGACGGTGTGGTCCTGAATACGGATTATGTCAGCCGCGTGCTGGCCCATAAGGACTTTGCGGACGCCAATCTGACCACGCGGTTTGTTGAGATCCATGAGGACGAACTCAGCCAGCCGCGGTTCTCATCCCGCACCCGCCAATGCCTGAGCCTGGTGGCGTGGCTGGATCAGAACGGTACGTTCACCACGCCGGATGGCCGCGATCCATGGAAACGACTGATGGGCTTCCGGGTGGGCAATAGCCACTGGCAGCCGTTTGAGCTGGACCGGGACGGTGAACGCTACCACGGCCACTATCAGCTCATGCGCTTCGAGCAAAATCAGGGCTCTGTGTCTGTTCGTCTTGAAGATGAGGAAACCACGGTTCGGTGGAGTCGACTGGAAGACGGCGCACTTGAGGTTCGCATGGGCGGTGCCCGCATCCGACTGGACAGCGCTGGCCGCGGTGATGAGCTGACCGTATTTGCCGATGCCGCAAGCTGGCCCGTGCGGGTCAACCATCCGGAAGTGGCTCAGGGCGATGCGGTCAGTGATACCGAGCTGACGGCACCCATGCATGGCCGGGTAACCGCTGTACTGTGTAAGCCCGGGGAAAAGGTCGTGGCTGGCCAGGCCCTGCTGACCATGGAAGCCATGAAGATGGAGCACACGCTGAAGGCAGGCTTCGATGGCACTGTCGAGGCGGTACACTGCGAAACCGGCAGTAATGTGGAGGCTTCCCAGGTTCTCATTACACTCGAAAGCCCGGAGGACTCGTAATGGCAGATAATCAGGTAACACTGGTAGAAGTGGGCCTGCGGGACGGACTGCAGAATGAGAAAACGCCTGTTTGCCCGGCGCAGCGAGCGGAATGGTTTAACGCTCTGGTTGCCGCAGGACACCGGCGCATCGAAGCCGGCAGTTTTGTATCGCCAAAGTGGGTTCCCCAGATGGCGGGCACGGATGAGGTCATGGGCCTCATCCGCAAGCCGGCGGATGTTTTAGCAGAGGTACTGGTGCCCAACCAGAAGGGACTCGAGGCGGCGTTGACTACCTCGGCGGAAGTCATCTCGGTTTTTACCGCCGCCTCTGAATCCTTCAACCGCAAGAACATCAACTGCTCCATTGACGAGAGCATTGAGCGGTTCCGGCCCGTGGTTGAAGGCGCCCGCGCCGCCGGCCGCCGGGTCCGGGGTTATGTGTCCTGCGTCGTCGGATGCCCATATGAGGGGGCAATCAAACCGGCAGAAGTCGCACGGGTTACCCGGAAATTGCTGGAACTGGGCGTGGACGAGGTATCACTGGGAGATACCATCGGCGTCGCGCGACCAAAGGAAATTCATGCGCTGCTGGATGCGGTCATTCCTGAAACCGGCACGGAGAAGCTGGCACTGCACTGTCACGATACCTATGGGCAGGCGATTGCGAATATTGTCGCCGGCCTCGAGCGGGGTATCCGGATCTTCGACTCGGCGGTAGCCGGTCTGGGGGGCTGTCCCTATGCCAAAGGCGCTACCGGCAACGTGGCGACAGAGGACGTACTCTACCTGCTGGCTGGCGAAGGTTTCGAAACCGGGGTCAATCTGCAGCAGGTGGCTTCACTGGGGGCGCATATCTGCCAGATCCTGGACCGCCCTAACCCGTCACGCACCGGGCGCGCACTGACTGCAGGCGGGTAAACCGTCCTGCAGTCGGGCCTCGGGCTGCGGCCTGTCGGGAAAACGGTCCTTCAATCGGTAAAATTTACCGGGTCAGCAAGCGGAAACCCAGGCAGCACCAGCACCCTGGCACCCCTTGCTGACCTTAAGCCCCTGAATCACATACAGCTTAACCTCATCATTAATTCGTAGTCATCAGCCTGGTTCTGGTCCGGGTTTCGCAACGATCCTCTCGAGGCGCACCGGACAGCTTCGCTGAATGGAGCGCAGTCGGCGTCAGTAACCGGGTACTCAGGTGAGAGAACCCGCCCTACTGGCGAACCCGTCAAGTATTGAGGAGACGACATGATGTTGAAGAAACTCGTACTTCCTACCGCCATTCTGACTGCAATTGCGTTTAGTCCGGCAATGGCTGACAGCTCTGGCAGCACCGGAGGCAGCAAGGCTGACGCTGCTGCAGAAGAGCGCACTGGGACCCAGGGCTATACGGCCGGCAATCAGTCCGCCCAGGCATTCGATGAACTCGACAAGAACCAGGACGGTGTACTTGATGAGGATGAGCTTAACGCCTGGGGTAGCACCGCAGCGGGGCCCGACGCTACTGGTGAAGTCAACTCCATCAAAGCGGAGCAGATGCTTGAGCGTTATGACCAGGATGGTGACGGTGCACTGTCCCGTGATGAGCTTCAGCATGCGCCCCATCGCAGCTCAGACTCTACACCCGACAGAACAACGACCCCGGGGTCTGGCACTGGTTCTGGCATGACAATGTAAACGCGAAAACGTAAGCATTTTTTCTGGGGGCCGCCGGCCCCCAGACTTTTACAACTGCTTCTCCCCTCCTGTGACACCGTATATTTCCCCGGTTATAAAGCTCGCCGCCGGCGAGGCAAGAAATACATAGACCGGAGCCAGCTCCGCGGGCTGTGCCGGACGGCCCAACAAGGTCCCCTTGCCAAACTCCGCAACCTTGTCCTCCGGAAATGTGGCCGGAATCAGTGGCGTCCATACCGGGCCCGGGGCGACGCCGTTGACCCTTATGCCGCGATCAGCCGCTTCCTCTGCCAGTGACAGGGTCAGATTGGCAATGGCTGCTTTGGTGGCTGAATAAGGGGCCAGATTGGCGCTGGGTTTTAACGCCTGGATAGAGGTTGTATTGATGATGCAGCCGCCAGCGGGAATTATAGGTAACGCGGCCCGGCAGAAATGAAGCAGTCCATCAATATTGGTCTCGAACACTTCACGGACCTCATTTTCAGGGGCTTCAAGAAAGTTCTCGTAGGTTCGCTGTACTCCGGCATTGTTGACCAGGATATCAATGCCCCCGAGCTCACGTTGACACCGGAGCACTGCATCGTCACAGGCATCACGCTGGCGCTGATCCATCTGAATCGGTAGCACCCTGACCCCGGCCTCACGCACCAGGCGGGCTGTTTCCTCCGCATCTTCATCAGATTTGAGGTAGGTAAAACAGACGTCGGCACCTTCCCGTGCATAAGCCAGTGCCACTGCCCGGCCGATACCGGAATCTCCGCCGGTAACCAGTGCCACCAGCCCACGCAACTGATCCTTGCCGGTGTAGCTCTCCTCCCCATGGTCGGCAGCGGGTTCCATCTTCTGCTCGGTGCCCGGCAGGTTCTGAGCCTGCTTCGGGTACGGTGGCCGGGGGTAAAGATGTCGGGGATCAGACAGCCTGACTTTTTGCGCTTCCATAAGTCCTCCATTAGCTGATAATCAGGAATGCTCCTTTAAAAGCGGAGCCTGACCCCTTACTGGCCAGCAGGATTCGCACCAGATGCGAACCGGATGACCACCCCTGAGTATGCCGGAACGGGAAGTGACTTCGCCTCCGGTCAGGTAATTTTTTCAAAATCCGGGTAAGCATTACTCCGAAATTCTGCCGAACGGGAACGAAGTATCGGCGGCGCCTGCTTACCTCGAAGCTGGCTCGCCTTTTGCTGAAGCTCAAAAGAGTTCTGTGTAAGTTTAATTCCGGCAGTTAAGGAGCAGTCCTGATGGGTGGCATACTTATAGTATTCGGGTTACTACTGAATGTGCTGGTTTTACTGGATATGACCAAAACCACCCTGACCACGAAAGGAGAAGGACCGGTAACCCAATGAGTAAATGATCACTATAAGATGTTCCTGTCCCGCCACACCAACCCGTTTATTTCCAGTTACTCTGGAGCCGGTGCATTAATTCTGATCGGCATGGTATGGATGGCTATTACGGTAACTGGCTGGACGCTTATCTTTGTCGGCCTCTCACATCCGTTACAACCAATCGATACAGCCGATGAAATGAGCCTTGAGGGAACTACATATTACGTCGGTTTTACCCTCTCAAGCCTGGGAATCGGTGACCCCGTCCCGGTTACGCCCGCGGCAAAACTGCTAACCGTGATTGCGTCTCTGAATGGCATGCTGATTATCACGCTGGTAGTAACTTACGCCCTGTCGGTAATCGGTGCGGTTATCGCCCAGAGGGCACTGGCTTATCGCATCTACCTGGTGGGCGGGCAGGAAGGCGAATTCCGCAGCCGCTTCAGCAGCATGGACGCCTATCGATCCTGGCTCGGGCAGATCACGGCAAAGTTGATACCGCTCACGGAGCAACGTCTGGCCTACCCCATACTGGACAGTTATGTGGGACACGACCGACGCTTTTCTATTCGGGCGCAGCTGGGAAATCTCGGATTGGCGCTCAATCGCGAGTGCCATTTCCGGGAACTCGACAGCCGGGAGGACCGTGAGATCATCGAATTACTGAACGTATTAAAACGCTATACCTGTATTTCCGGTCTGGCGGACCCGGATCTGGAGGTGAGATTTCAGGAACTGAAAGCACGCCGGAATGCATTAATATGAATTCCGGCGGCAGGAAAGCCTTAAAAATAAAATATGGATTCAATGAAGATATCCTTCCTCTTCATATTTCCTTAACCGGTTATATAACGTTTTCATGCTCAGGCCGAGAATATTTGCCGCATTTTCCTTGCGCCCTTTACAATGTTCCAGCGTAGCAAATATCAGATTGCGCTCCACTTCGGCGACCGATGTACCGACCTCTACCGTCAGAGTGCCGCCTTTTTGCCGGACCGAACCTGAACGCTGTTCTGCCCGGACTACTTCTTCCGGCAAGTCCCGCTCAGTGATAACTTTATCGGACATAATATAAGCCCGCTGTACCACATTCTTGAGCTCGCGGATATTTCCAGGCCAGGCATAATTTTCCATTAATGTAATAACGCCTGGTGAAAAGCTCTTGCTGGTATGGTCAGCAGCATTCAGAGAGTCCAGAAAATGCTGGGCGAGACCTGCAATGTCTTCACGACGCTCACGAAGTGCGGGCAGATCGATGGGGAAAACCCGTAAACGGTACATCAGATCGCAGCGAAGCGTGCCCGCCTCGACTTCTTCCTCGGGGCATCGGTTCGTTGCGGCAACAATCCGGACGTCGCTGGTCTGCTCCCGATCGCTGCCTACACGGACAAAAGTGCGGGTCTCCAGTACTCGAAGAAGTTTGACCTGAAGCTCGAGGGGCATCTCGGTAACTTCATCAAGAAAAAGGGTGCCACCGTCAGCCTGTTCAAATACGCCGCGGTGGGCGCGAACCGCTCCGGTGAAGCTGCCCTTCTCGTGCCCGAACAGTTCGCTTTCGATGAGCGTAGGCGAAATGGCACCACAGTTCACGGCAATAAACGGACGGTCCTTCCAATCACTATGGTCATGGATCGCTCTTGCGGTGACTTCTTTGCCGGTGCCACTTTCACCGGTTATCAGGACCGTTGCGGATGTCGGCGCGACCCGGCGAATCTGGTCGGCAACTGACTGAATTGCGACCGAGCTTCCCAGCATGAACTCCAGAGTGCTATCCCGCCGTACCGGCTGGTCCGTACTACGCCTGTTATGCAGTACCTGCGGCGAGCTCGTCTGTAACTCGTTCCGCTCAAGAAAACTATCTGATGAGCACACATGTTCGGCCAGTGACATTGCCTTTCCCCCGATGACCTTAAAATCCGTTAAAACTCGTGTAGAAGCCAATACTGACGGGTCACATGCTTCACTACTTCAGCACCTACTCAGCGCTCTTCCTTGCGGGCTGTGGCTGTCTGCCGGATATAGCCATATATTAGAGCGACATATCATATAGCTATATGGATTCGGCAGTTTTCTACCGCGTTCGCGTTAACACCTTGTTGATCACTGAGTATGCGGACCAGTTCACGGAATTCAACTGACATTACGCATCGTAAACAAAAACATCCATATAACCCATGTTAATAGCTCGGTTAAATCAAGGTCATATAGAGCATTTCCGACCAACCACAGGGTCAACTCCGGAGCAATGGTTAACAATTGTTTAGGTTGACTGAGTATTTGATGGAAGGCCTGCTTGTTGCATTTGACCAGTGTGTCTATAAGTGAGGGTATATAAGTTCACCTATGGATCTACAGCCTTAACTGTTATGTCGCGTTACGACGCAGAACTTCACTTCGAGGAGAATAGGTATGAAGCGTCTGATAACCTGGACGGCAGGCATCACCATCCCAATGGCCGGTCTCACAATGCCCCTTCTGGCTAACGCCGATGACACTGCTGAGGTAACCGTTAACACGGTCAGCAGCGACGGAGTCGGAGAGGCTATAGGCACGGTTACCCTTGAGGACACCGATCATGGCCTGGTTATCGAGCTAGGCCTTGAACAGCTACCCCCCGGCTTGCATGGATTCCATGTCCATGAGAATCCTGACTGCAGTCCGGCAGAAAAAGACGGCAAGATGACGGCAGCAGCGGCTGCGGGTGGTCATTACGACCCTGATGATACGGGGGCTCACCTTGGCCCGTATAACCCCGATGGCCACCTTGGAGATCTGCCGGCGCTCTACGTCAATCAGGATGGAGAAAGCAGTCACAAGTTGCTGGCGCCGAGGCTGGAAGTAGCCGACCTGGCTGGCCGGGCACTGATGGTTCATGAGGGCGGCGATAATTACTCAGATCAACCAGAGCCCCTGGGCGGCGGCAAGTCCCGTATCGCCTGTGGTGTGATTCCGGAAGAGTAACCGACTCTCAAATGGCTCATTCACAGGAAGTCCGGTAGTCCGGGGGCCCCGGGCTGCTGGTCCAATGCCAACGCCATGACGGACAAACTCAAGAAATACTGGGAGAAGCGCGACTTCTCCCAGACTCAGGAGCCGGAAGGCAAGACCAGCGCCGAATCCACCGGTACCCGCTATGTCATGCACATGCATGCAGCCAGCCATCACCACTTCGATCTGCGACTGGAAGAGGATGGCGTGCTCAGAAGCTGGGCCCTGCCCAAGGGCCCCAGTCTCAAACCCGGCGAAAAACGCCTCGCGGTTGAGGTGGAGGATCACCCCCTGGACTACGGAAACTTTGAAGGGGTTATTCCTGAGGGCGAATACGGCGGTGGAACCGTAATGCTCTGGGATCATGGAGAATGGGAGCCCCGCAGTAAACCCCGGAAAGACCGCATCGATTTTGAACTGCATGGTGAAAAGCTGAAGGGCCAC
>JAJUHY010000018.1 GCA_029265735.1 Marinobacter segnicrescens
AAGGCGATGGCGGAAGCCCGCGATTTCAAGGCGCCAGAAAAAACCGGCTCGGTGCAGCACATCGACAATCGCGCACGTTACGTCGAACACCTGCTGAGCTACATTGATCGCAACCAACTGAAGCCGTTAAAAATTGTTGCCAACGCCGGTAACGGTGGAGCGGGTGCTGTTATCGACGCGCTTGAGCCTCACCTTCCCTTCGAGTTCATCAAGGTTCACCATGAGCCGGACGGCAGCTTCCCCAATGGTGTACCGAATCCGATCCTGCCGGAAAACCGTGCTGCCACCGCCGATGCGGTGAAGGCCCACGGCGCCGCCATGGGAATCGCGTGGGATGGTGACTTTGACCGTTGCTTCTTCTTTGACGAGACCGGGCGGTTTATAGAGGGCTACTACATCGTCGGCCTGCTGGCAGACCAGTTCCTGCGCAAGACCGGTGGTGGAAAGGTCATCCATGATCCCCGCCTGACCTGGAACACTCTCGATCTGGTCAAGGCGGCTGGCGGCGAAGCGGTACAGAGTAAAACCGGGCATGCGTTTATCAAGCAGCGCATGCGGGACGAAGACGCCGTCTATGGCGGCGAGATGAGTGCCCACCATTACTTCCGGGATTTTGCCTACTGCGACAGTGGCATGATTCCCTGGCTGCTGGTGGCAGAGCGGCTGTGTCAGTCTGGCCAGACCCTGTCGTCCCTGATTGACGCGCGGATTGAAGCCTATCCGGCCAGTGGTGAAATCAACCGCACCATCGACAATCCACCCAGGGTGATCCAGGCCATTGAAGAGCTTTACGGTCCGGACGCAAAAGCCATCAATCATGTGGACGGGCTCAGCGTGGAGTTTGATGACTGGCGCTTCAACCTGCGCATGTCGAACACCGAGCCGGTGGTACGGCTGAACGTGGAGTCCCGGGCCAACAAGGCGCTGATGGAAGAGAAAACAGCGGAGCTGCTGATGCAGATGGAGCGGCTGAACAACGCCTGACAGTTAACCAGGGCTCGCCAGGGTGAGCCGTGACACGGCAGGGCAGAAAAAAAGGGGCGGTAATCCGCCCCTTTTTTATACCTCAGTTACCCGCTCTCAACGGTCACAACCAGTCGGTCAACATAATACCGATTCCAATACGCTGGATGCGCTCGTTGTAGTCGATCAGGCTCTCGCCATAGCCGTTGTAGTACTGGATATAACCTTTCAGGGTCTCGCCGATGGGGAAGCTGTAGCCCAGCTCAACGGACGTGCGGTTGTTGTCGGACTTCAGGTTGTTCAACAGCTTGGCTGACAACACATGGTCGTCGGACCACTTGTACACGGCGATATAGTCCGCGTAACCGAGATAGTCCTCGATATCCGGGTTGTCATCGTCACTGCTTTTCTCTGGTAGCCGGTACCAGGGGTTCACCATAAACAGCCAGCGATTGTAGGAATAGCTAACGCCGCCCTTGATCCGGTTCCAGCTACGGGAGCGGGGTTCGGACTGGCCATTCGACTGGTGGTTAAAACCGAGGGTAACCGCGGTCAGTTCCCCGGGCCCCACATCCCAGCCCAGCCGGTGGCGTAGGAAAATTTCCGGCTCATAGTTGGTTTCCCGGAAAGGTGCGGATTCGTCTGTGTCATAGACCTGCCAGAAGGACTTCTGGGTGTAGCCGAACCATAGCGTGGTCCGGTCGTCCAGTACGCCGCTCAGCAGGGGCACGCGAAAGCTGATCTGGTATTTGGCTTCCTCATCCAGCAGGCGGCTATCGTAACGGGCTTCGCCGAGGCGAGGGCTATAGGGGTTCTGGTTGGGTGTATTGACGTAGGTGTAGGGCAGGATATAGGTCGGCTGATATGGGACGAACCCCCCGATCAGCGTCCCGATTAGACGTTCCTTGGCCTCGTACTCGCGGATTTCCTGCGCCATGGCCTGGTCTTCGCTCACCTGGGCTTCAGAACGCTCCATTTCATCGCTGATTTCTTCGGCCAGTTCTTCAATCTGGGCGGCTGTTGACTCGTCTTCCGGAGCAGGTTCAGTGTCCTGGGCCATGAGGGTCAGCGGAAGGGACAGACTGATTGCTGCGAGCAGGGATTGCCAGGTCTTCATAAAGCGTCCTTTTACAGAGTCCATGCAGTTTTATGGCGGTAGGGCAGACCCGGCGGGAACCGGTTACCCAGGCAGACTTTGCCATGTCTGGGCAATGGCAAAGGCCCAGACGCTCAGCATTGTAAGGGCAAGCAGACCGAAAAGCAGTTTATGAACGCGACTTTGACGGCCTTCGGTGGTGGCGACCCAGCGCAGGTGCATCAGGCCGAGAAAGGACGCGAAGACGACGAGACTGGCGATGGCAGGCACCAGAAGCCAGCCGGTATGAAACTGGCCGTCGCCGCTCCGGCCCAGCAGGGCCATGGAGGCAATCAGTATCGCCAGAGCGATAAATTCAGCCGCCAGCAGCGGCTTGCGCCAGGGGTGGGTATGCTGTGAGGGTCTCTCGGGCATTGTCATCTCGGGCGACCTGGATCAATGGATGTGGCCTATCTTAGCGGTTTGTTGGTTTTTTTGCCCGGCTGCAGCCGCTATAATGCGCCCACATACAATTGAGGGGCCTGGCGATCGTTCACTCTCGGGCGCCCAGAATGCTCCAATGATGCTTGAGATGAGAGGTGCACTGTGAAAATGATGAGAGTCGTAGCGGCCGCACTGGTTGCGTTCGGTCTGACGGCGGCAAGCGCCGTCGCCAGTGTTGAAGAGCAGATCCTGGAGCGCATCGCGCCGGTAGGCAAGGTCTGCCTGCAAGGCGAAGACTGCGGCTCAGCGGCGGCAGCTCCGGCAGCGGCATCTGGTGGCGGTGCAGCGGCGGCCCGCTCTGGTGAAGAGGTCTACAACGCGGCCTGTACCGCATGTCACGGCACGGGTGTTGCAGGTGCACCGGTTCAGGGTGATGCTGCAGCCTGGGCACCGCGTATAGAGAAGGGTATGGCTACTCTGATTGAGCACGCCATTAACGGCTTTCAGGCGATGCCCCCGAGAGGCGCCTGTGGCAACTGCTCCGACGAAGAGCTCGAAGCGGCTGTTCAGTATATGGTGGAAAACTCTCAGTAATGCATCGAGGGCCAGTTCGCTGACGGGCTGGCCTTCCCGAAACGGTCACGGATGACCGTCCGCTTCTGTTTTCCGCGCTAGCTTTCCAGATCTCCCAGCAGGGCGCTTAATGTTGCCTTGCCCTTCTGCACGTTAGCTTCCTGGTCCAGGTCACCGGTGCCTTCCCAGCGCACATCTTCCTCGGGCAGTTCGTCCAGAAAACGACTGGGTATGGTTTCCAGCTTCTCACCATACTGACGGCGCTGGGCCGCAAAAGTCAGGGTCAGGGTTTCCCGTGCCCGGGTGATGCCCACGTACATCAGGCGCCGTTCTTCCTCAATGTTGCCTTCTTCGATGCTCGAACGGTGGGGAAGAATTTCCTCCTCCAATCCCATGATGAACACGTGGGGGAATTCCAGCCCCTTGGAGGCGTGCAGGGTCAGTAGCTGCACCTTGTCGCTGTCGTCCTCGTCTTCCTGTTGTTCCATCATGTCACGCAGGATCAGGCGGCTGATGGCATCCTCAATGGAGGTTTCATTAGCGGTACCCTTGTCGTCATCCAGCATGCGCTGAACGGAATCGATCAGGTACCAGATGTTCGCCATGCGGCGCTCCGCCTGTTTCGGGCTGCTGGCGTGCTGGTGAAGCCAGTCTTCGTACTCGATGTCGGTAAACAGCTGCTTGAGAACCGGTATCGGGTCTTCTTCGTGCAGGCGCCGGCAGGTGTTCTCCACCCAGTGGCGAAACCGCCGCAGACGGTCCAGACCCTTCTCGGTGATCTGGCTTTCCACCCCGAGTTCGTCCAGGGCCCGGTACAGGCTGATGTCCCGGGCGCGGGCATAGTGGCTGAGCTGTTCCAGCGTCCGCGGGCCGATCTCCCGCCGGGGCACGTTCACCACTCGCAAAAAGGCCGCGTCGTCATCGGGATTGATCAGCAGTCGCAGGTAGGCCATGGCGTCGCGGATCTCATTCTTCGAGAAAAACGACTGGCCGCCGGAGATGTGGTAGGGAATCTGGAAGGCCTGCAGTTTCATTTCCAGCAGGCGGGCCTGATGGTTGCCCCGGTAGAGCACGGCGAAGTCCCGGAATTTCAGCCCCTTTTTGAGCTTCTGGTCGATGATTTCCGATGCCACCCGGTGCGCCTCTGCATCTTCGTTGCGACAGCGGATGATCCGGAGTTCCTCGCCAATGGTGTGGTCACTCCACAGGGCTTTTTCAAACACGTGGGGGTTATTGGCGATCACGTGGTTCGCACAGCGCAGAATGCGGGCGGTGGAGCGGTAGTTCTGCTCCAGTTTGACGATTTTCAGGCTGGGGAAGTCGGTTTTCAGCTGAGCCAGGTTCTCTGGTCGGGCGCCGCGCCAGGCGTAGATGGACTGGTCGTCGTCACCCACAACGGTAAAGGCAGCGCGCTCGGCGACCAGCAGTTTGACCAGCTCATACTGGCACAGGTTGGTGTCCTGATACTCATCAACCAGCATATAGCGGATGCGCCGGCGCCATTTGGCCAATACTTCGGGAATCTGATGGAACAGTTGCACCGGCAGCAGAATCAGATCGTCGAAATCCACCGCGTTGTAGGCCTTCAGGTACTGCTGGTATCGTTTGTACACCAGCGCTATGCGTTGTTCACGCTCGTCTGCTGCTCGGCTCCACGCATCCTCAGGGCCTTTCATATCGTTTTTCCAGGCCGAGATGGTGAACTGGATGTCTGCCAGTTCATCGCCGGCATCGGCACTGGCCTCTCGTAACATCAGGTCCTGCAATAAGGCTTTTGCATCCTCCGCGTCGAAAATCGAAAAGCCCGGGTGATAGCCCAGGTGAGCCAGCTCCTCGCGGATAATCTGCATGCCCAGGTTATGGAAAGTGGATACCGTCAGGCCCCGGGTCAGCTTGCGGTCTACCAGTCGGCTGACCCGCTCTTTCATTTCCCGGGCGGCCTTGTTGGTAAAGGTAACCGCGGCGATATGCCGGCCAGGAATGCCTGCCTGCTCAATCAGGTAAGCAATCTTTCGGGTAATCACGCTGGTCTTGCCGCTACCGGCCCCTGCCAGAACCAGCAGCGGCCCGTCAATATAGTGCACGGCTTCCCGTTGACGGGGGTTTAGTTGTGACACAGTTCACCTGGTACGGGATTGGTCGGGATGGAGCATTCTACCTGAGAGTAAATTCTGTATCTTCTCGCACAATCAGCTATCTTGTTACCATGATTCCGGAAACGAAAAGTTGGGGCTTGATGTGAAATTACAAAGATATACCCCAGGTCCGGACTCATTGTCTGGTAGTACTGAATTCTGGCCTCAGCCGGGCCGGACGAGCGCCTGAGTCTCTCATGTCGTCTGATAATCTTCGTATCCTGGTGCTGACCAGGGAGCAAGCCGATTTCCTGCGGTACGGAGCCATGCTCCAGGGCCACGGTGATTTTATCCCGGAACTGACGTGGTGCCCGGACCCGGACGACGTTGGCGACCTGCTGCGTAATGCCCATTTCGACGTGCTGTTATGGGAGCCCACGTTCCATGCCGGTTCAGAAAGCGGGTTTCTGCAATACCTGGCTGTAGCAGGCAATGATAAGCCCGTGGTTGCCATTGGCGGCGGCACGGAAGACCTGATGATGATGAATATGCTCGCCGGTGGAGCCGCGGACTATCTGTGCAAAGGTCGACTGGACCGCTGGGCGATGGCTCGATCCGTGCGCTATGTCTGGTTCCGTCAACAACTGCAGGACAATGCCGGCGGCCAGCTCGGCCGGGAAGTCGCCAGCGGCTTTATCAATCGGAACCTGTTCTTCGATCGCCTTCAGCAGGCCATTCTCCGGGCGGAGCGGGGCAACCACCGGCTGGCGCTTATCCACATCAATCTGGATGACTTCCGTACCGTAAACGAATCCCTGGGCTACCGTCAGGGGGATGAACTGGTACTGCGCCTGGCCGAACGGCTGCGGCAGGTCATTCGCCGGGTCGACTCGCTGATGCGTATTGGCGGTGATGAGCTGGCGGTGATTGCAGAGAACGTGGATGATTCCCTCGATCTGTCCCAGATTGTCCGCAAGCTGGTGACTGCACTGAATGAGCCGGTCGTGGTTTCGGGCAACCGGGTGCCCATTGCTGCCAGTCTGGGCGTCGCCACCTATCCGGAGGCCGGCGACACGCCTGAAATCCTGCTGCGCCGGGCCAACCGTGCCATGTTTGAGGCCAAGCGGGACACAGGCACCAGTTATCGCTTCTACAATCGCCAGTTGCATATCTCTGCCGGCCATCAGCTTAAGCTGGAGGGGGATCTGCGCAACGCGCTCCGTTCCGGCGAGCTGGAGCTTTACTATCAGCCCCGTATTGATCTGATCACCGGCGAAGTGCGGGGTGTGGAATGCCTGCTTCGATGGAACCATCCTACCCGCGGACTGGTAATGCCCGATGAGTTTATCCCGGCGGCGGAGCGCAGTGGCCTGATTGTGCCCATCGGCTACTGGGTGATCGAGCAGGCCTGTGCCAGGCTGCGGGAGTCGGCCGAGCTTGGGTATCCGGGGCTGGTATTTGCGGTCAACCTGTCATTCCGGCAGTTCCACGATCGCAAGATGACGGAAACCATCTTTCGCATCATTTTTAACGCCAACGTGGATACCAGTCTGCTTGAGCTGGAGCTCACCGAAAGCGCCATGATGCACGACCCCGAGTACGCCCAGCGCTGCCTGCGGGAACTGAGCCAGCTTGGCATCAGTTTCGCACTGGACGATTTCGGCACCGGCTATTCTTCGCTAACCAACCTGCAACATCTCCCCATCTCCCTGGTCAAAATTGACAAGTCCTTTGTGCAGGCGCTGGGTGAAACCGGTGATTCGGAACACATCATCCGCGCCATCATCAGCCTGGCCCACAGCCTGCAAATGAGCGTAGTAGCTGAAGGGGTCGAGACCGAAGGGCAGCTGAATTTCCTGCGGGAACAGAACTGCGACGAGGTGCAGGGCTACTATTACGCCCGCCCCATGCCCTGGTCCGATCTGCTGAATTTTCTGCAGGAGCGTAACCGCCTGGCTTGCCTGACCGAGTAAGGCCCTGTACCTTTTGCGCTCTGACGAAACCCAGTGAACTGTCGTCCGCCGCTGTGTGGGCAGATCTCCATTCAGGTAACACAGTATGATCAGCATACCCGGCCGCATTGCCGAAGAACTTGGTGTACGTGAACACCAGGTGAACGCCACCATTGCCCTGCTTGACGAGGGCGCTACCGTTCCGTTTATTGCCCGCTACCGGAAGGAAGTGACCGGCGCTTTGGATGACAGCCAGCTGCGAACGCTGGAAGAACGACTGCGCTATCTGCGGGAACTGGAAGACCGCCGGGAAACCATCCTCAAAAGCATTGAGGAGCAGGGCAAGCTCACCGACGAACTGCGTGGCGCCATCGAAGAGGCCGACACCAAGAACCGGCTAGAAGACCTTTATCTGCCCTACAAGCCCAAGCGTCGCACCAAGGCCCAGATCGCCCGTGAAGCAGGCATCGAGCCGCTGGCAGACAGCCTTTATGAAAATCCCGACCAGAACCCCGAAACTCTTGCAGCCAGCTATCTGAACCCGGATGCGGGCTTTGCCGACGTCAAGGCGGTACTGGAAGGCGCCCGTAATATCCTGATGGAGCGTTTTGCTGAAGACGCTGAGCTGCTGGGCAGACTACGGGACTATTTATGGCAGGAAGGCCAGCTGAAAGTCACGGTTATTGAAGGCAAGGAAGAGGAAGGCGCCAAGTTCCGGGATTATTTCGATCACCAGGAGCCCCTGAAGAAAATGCCTTCCCACCGGGCGCTGGCCATCCTCCGTGGGCGTAACGAAGGAATTCTCACTTACGCCATTACTGTGGAAGGGGAGAGCGAGGATCGTCGTGTACCCCATCCCGCCGAAGGACAGATTGCCGCCCACTGGCAGATCCGCGATCAGGGTCGTCCGGCAGATCGCTGGCTGGCGGAAGTGGTGCGCTGGACCTGGCGGGTCAAGCTCTCCACTCAGCTGGAGACTGACCTGATGGCCCAGGTGCGGGAAGCCGCCGAGGCGGAAGCCATCCAGGTGTTCGCCAATAACCTCAAGGACCTGCTCCTGCTGGCACCCGCCGGACCGCGGCCCACGCTGGGTCTGGACCCGGGCCTGCGTACGGGGGTCAAGGTGGCCATTATTGACGGCACGGGGCAGGTAGCCGGCTACGGTGCCATCTATCCCCACGCGCCCCGCAACCAGTGGGACGAGTCCATTGAACAGCTGGCGAAATGGTGCCGGGAACACAAGGTGGAGCTGGTGGCTATCGGTAACGGCACCGCCTCCCGGGAAACAGAGAAGCTGGTGGCCGACTTGTGCAAACGGTACCCGGAACTCAAACTCAACCGCATCGTGGTGAACGAATCCGGCGCGTCGATCTACTCCGCGTCGGAATTCGCATCCCGGGAACTGCCGGATCTGGACGTGACCATCCGCGGTGCCGTATCCATCGCCCGGCGCCTGCAGGACCCGTTGGCGGAGCTGGTAAAAATTGAGCCCAAGTCCATCGGCGTTGGTCAGTATCAGCATGACGTCTCCCAGGTACAGCTGGCCCGCAGCCTGGATGCGGTGGTGGAAGACTGTGTTAACGGTGTCGGGGTTGATCTGAATACCGCCTCGGCGCCGCTGCTGGCCCGGGTGTCCGGCCTGAATCCCGGCACCGCTGAAAACATTATTGAGTTCCGCAGTCGCAACGGTGGTTTCCGCAGCCGCAGGCAGTTGCTGGAAGTCCCCCGTCTGGGCCCCAAAACCTTTGAGCAAGCGGCAGGCTTTCTGCGCATCAGTCGGGGCGAGAACCCACTGGATCGCTCTGCGGTGCACCCGGAAGCCTACGGCGTGGTGGAAGCCATCGCGAAGCAGAACGGCCGCAAGGTGGCGGATCTGATTGGCGACGTGGAGTTCCTGCGCAGCCTTAAGCCAGAAGATTACGTCACCGATCAGTTTGGTGTTCCGACCATCCGGGATATCATCGCCGAGCTGGAAAAGCCGGGCCGCGATCCACGCCCCGAGTTCCGCTTTGCCAGCTTCCAGGAGGGCGTTGAAACCCTGAACGACCTGAAGGCGGGCATGACACTGGAAGGCACGGTAACCAACGTCACCAATTTTGGTGCCTTTGTGGATATCGGCGTGCACCAGGACGGTCTGGTACATATTTCCGCCCTGTCCCACGAGTTTGTGAAAGATCCGAGGGAAGTGGTCAAGGCGGGTGACATCGTCAAGGTCAAGGTGATGGACGTCGACATTCCCCGCAAGCGCATTGCGTTGTCCATGCGGCTGGATGACAAGCCCGGCGAAAGCAATCGTGGTGAGCGCCGGAGCTCCGGGGCCGGTAACGGTCAGAACGAGCGCCGTGCTCGTGGAGGCGACAGACGGGGTGGTAACCCGTCGCCACAGCCCCAGGGCGCCATGGCAGGAGCGCTGGCCGAGGCGCTGGCCTCTGCCCGCAAGGGCAAACGATAATCCGGCGAGGCAGGCTGCTTATCCGCTAACCGGTGGCCTGTCCGTGATACAGTTGTCCGCAGCGGCCGGTGTGCCGGGTGTCGGGATCAGAGGAGTCAAACATGGGTGCTTCGCGCCACGCGCTGTTCTCACAGCTGAATGCCAGTGAGTGGGACGGTTTCCTGAAAGGAGCCGAAAAAGAGGGGTTAAGGGTCGACCGGAACGGCTTTATCGCCCAGACACCCCATCCGGAGGCTCTCGGCTCGGCGCTGACCCATCCTCTGATCACCACCGACTATTCCGAATCGCTACTGGAGCTGATTACCCCGGTATGCCGCACTACGGAAGACATGCTGGCTTCGCTGCGGGACACCCACTGGTTTGTGCATCAGCATCTGGGAGATGAGGTCTTCTGGTCTGCCAGCATGCCCTGTGGCCTCGACGGCGACCCAAGCATTCCCATAGCCGAATACGGCAGTTCCCACAGCGGGCAGCTCAAGCACGTCTACCGTCAGGGGCTGGCGGTGCGTTATGGTCGCATGATGCAGAGTATTGCTGGTGCTCACTACAACCTGTCGCTGCCGGACAGCTTCTGGCAGAATTGGCAGCAGTTGCTGGGGGACGCCCGGTCATTGCAGGATTTCAAATCCGATCAGTACTTCTGGCTGATCCGTAACTTCCGCCGCCGCAGCTGGCTGCTGATGCTGCTGTTCGGCGCGTCACCGGCGCTGGATGCCAGCTTTGTCCGGGGCGTCAGCCATCAGCTGAAGCCCCTTGGTGATGACACCTATTATGGGCCCCATGCCACCTCCCTGCGCATGGGCGATCTTGGCTATCACAACAACGCCCAGTCCTCCCTCAATATCTGTTTCAACGAGCTGCGCACCTATACCGACACCCTCGCCCGGGCCATCCATACACCCTGGCCAGATTACGAAGCGATCGGCGTCCATCGGGACGGTCAGCGCATCCAGATCAATACCAGCATTCTGCAGATCGAGAACGAGTATTACAGTGCTGTCCGGCCCAAGCGCACCACCGGCCGTGGAGAAAAGCCCATTAATTCCCTGGACAGTCGCGGGGTTGAGTATATTGAGGTGCGCTGCCTGGACCTGGATCCCTTCTCCCCAGTGGGCCTGAACGCGCCGCAGGTGGATTTCCTGGATCTGTTCCTGCTGGGGTGTCTGCTTCGCGACAGCCCCCGTATCGGAGACGTTGAATGCGAACGGCTGGATGACAACTACAAGGATGTGGTGAACGAAGGCCGCAACCTGCAGCTCAGGCTCAGTGGCTGTGAAGGTGAGATGACCCTGTCCGAAGGCGCCAGCGCTGCTCTGGATGAACTTGATGCTCTGGCAGAGCAGCTTGACCAGTGGCAGGGTGGTAACCGCTATCGGCAGGCACTGGCGGTTCAGCGTCAGAAGCTGAAAGACCCGTCACTGCTGCCCTCAGCCCGGGTGCTCACGGCGATGGAAGAAACCGGTCGCGGCCACCGGGAATGGACGCTGGAGCTGTCTCTGGAGCACCAGCGCAGCCTGCGGGAAGCACAGCCTGACGAACAGGTCCGCGCAGAATACGAGCGCCTGACCCGGGAATCGCTGGCAGAGCAGGCCGAAATGGAGCGCGCCGACCAGGGAACCTTTGAGGACTACCTGAAGTCTTATCTGGCCAGTTAGGCCCGCGGTCAGACCGACTCAGCAGTCACCAGTAGATCAGCGCTGGACCACGAAGCTGGTGAACAGAACGTCAGTAACGGTTTCGCCGGTGTGCTGTTCTTCCAGCACCTGGTTGAGCCGGTCCCGGGCGGTTTCCCGTAGGAGTTGCTGGCCGTCAGGTGAAGAAAGCGTATCCAGGTCGGTCTGTTCGCCAAAAAGCATGACCAGTTCGTGGCGCAGGCGCGGCATGTGGGTTTCAATGGCTGCCCGGGCGGTTTCAGTATTAACCCGAAGGGAAACGTCAGCCTTGAGGTATCTGACCCGCTCTGACGGTTCGCCCACATGGGTCACGAAGGCCGGTTGCATCTCGATGTAGTCAGTGAACTGGGCCGGATTGTCGGCGTTATTGCCGTCACCAGCCTCCTCGGAGGCCACCGGTAGCGACAGGGTTATGGCAATGGCCAGGATCAGGCTGGCCCAGGCAGTGGGATATCGACGTTTCATCAGTTTCCGAATTTATCTCGCAGGGGTCTGGTCCGCAGAATAGCAGGACCAGGGGGCGGATGCAGCCACAGAAGTCCTGCACCAATTTCAGAGTCCAGAAGGTTTAACGACAGATGCGCAGACTGGTTTTTCTTTTCGCTTTCCTGGTGCCCGCGGGCTTGCTGGCGGTCGCCTTTTATATGGAGCATGTGATGCTGCTCGAGCCCTGCCCGTTGTGCTGGCTGCAGCGGTTTGCGTTTATGGGCGTGGCCCTGGTGGGGCTGGTCGCGCTGCTGCATAACCCCGGCAATATCGGGGGGCGCATCTACGGCTTCCTGCTGGTGCTGACAGCAGGCATCGGCGCGGGCCTGGCGGGGCGGCAGCTATGGCTGCAAAGCCTGCCTGAAGATCAGGTGCCGGCCTGCGGCACCTCCATCGATTATATGCTGGAGGTGTTCCCGCTGATGGAAGTGCTGGCAATGGCCGTGCGGGGCACCGGCGATTGCGCCAAGGTGGTGTGGACCTTCCTCGGGCTGAGCATTCCCGGCTGGACGGCGATGTTCTTCGCCATCATCATCCTGGCGGGGCTGGCTGTGTTGTCAGGAATTGTACGCTCACCTGGCAGGCACTGAACCGCCAGTTGATGGTAATTGATGTGCCGTGTTTGTAGCGTTGTCGGCCTGCTCGGAATTGGGGTAACTTGATCACTCTCACTGATTGAGACAACCCAATGGCCGGGAGGCATCATGTTAGAGAACTGCCGTACTGCGAAGGAGCGCTGGGGAGGCGTCCATCAACTGATCGACCGCTGGCTGAAAGCCCGTCAGGAACTCCTCGTTCATTATTGCGAGTTGTGCGATACCGCTCGCGATACCTCCGTTGAGAGTCTGGGGCCGAAGCTTCAGCGGTTGTGCCAGATCCTGGTGGATTACACCTCCGCTGGTCACTTTGAGGTCTACGAGCAGCTGATCCGGGAAGCCCATGAGTTCGGGGGTGACGGCCTGGAACTGATGGCCAGGGTTTATCCGAGAATCACTGAAACCACTGAGGTGGTGCTGGACTTCAACGAGCGCATCGACGGGAAAAGTCCGGCGGAATCGGAAATGGATGAGCTGATGTCTGAGCTGTCCCGTCTGGGTGAGTCCCTTGGCACCCGGTTCGAACTGGAGGATTTCCTGATCGAGCATCTGCACAATGCCCATGCCGACAAGGTGATCTCCGCGGAGTCGGTTCCGGTGAGGGATACCAAACCGGTATCACAGAGCGTAACAGCAAAAGGGGCGGCTCACTGAGCCACCCCTTTTTTATGAACTTCCGCTCCTGCCAGGAGCTTTCTGAGTGAAAGGCCTGGCTGTCAGGAAGGCGGTCAGTCTTCCGGATTTACTTCCAGCAGCTCCACATCGAACACCAGCGTCTCGTTGGGGCCGATGCTCATGTTACCGCCGGGGCCGTAGGCCAGATTGGACGGGATATAGAGCTTGAACCGGCTGCCTTCGTTCATCAGCTGCAGACCTTCAGTCCAGCCGTCGATTACCTGGTTCAGACCGAAGGTGACGGGCTCGCCCCGCTCACGGGAGCTGTCGAAAACCTCACCAGACAGCAGCTCACCAGTGTAGTGCACTTTCACCTGGTCTGTGGGGCCGGGCTTGTCGCCATCGCCCTGTTCCAGCACCTCATACTGCAGGCCGGACTCGGTGGTCATTACGCCCTCACGCTCGGCATTTTCTGCCAGGAACTGCTCACCGGCTTCCCGGTTTTTGGTGGCGATCTCTTCTATTTCGCGCTCTTGCTGCGCCTGGATTTCCTGCTGGTACTCCATCATGGCTGCCTGAATCTCATCCCGGGTCAGGCGGGCTTCGTCTTCCCCTGAATGGCCCTGACGGAAGCCCTCAATGAACTGTTCCAGCTCCAGCTCCGGCAGATCATGTTTCAGGCGTTCAGCAAATACGATCCCCATGCCATAGCTGACTTTCTCGCTGTTGGTTTCCAGCGGAGCCTGGGAAACTTCCGGGCTCTGGGTTCCGGCGGTGCAGCCGACAAGGGCGCCGGCAACGGTAAGAGCGATGAGCGTTTTCTTCATGTTCAGTCCTGTCACGAAAATGTGTGGGTCGCGCGTAAAGGTAACTGCTTTATCATCGTGTTACCACTGACGGAGTCGTAATTTCGGTGCCGCTTCAACTGCCGGCCCGGGACCGGCTCGGGTCCAGGTCAAACGGTGCCGAATAAGGTGCGTTCAGATCATCGCCGGAGGT
>JAJUHY010000305.1 GCA_029265735.1 Marinobacter segnicrescens
CACCTGCACCCGGACCGCAACCCCAATCGATGGCAACAACTGTGGGGCAGACGACCAGTATCGATACGGCTTGCGGATAGCCGCCAGCGATATAACCTGCCCCACTACCCCGGCCATAACGCGCTTATCGACGCTATCGCTACCGCGGAACTACTCCAGGCACAGATACAGCATCATTTCGGGCCGGACACGCCGGTAGGGGATATCTGGCTGTGACAGCGGTTACCGGACCAGGTCAATCAGATGGCCGTAACCGGCTGCTTCCATCTGGTCCAAGGGAACAAACGCCATGGCGGCCGAGTTCATGCAATAACGCAGCCCCGTTGGCCCGGGGCCATCACTGAATACATGGCCCAGATGGGAGTCTGCATAGCGGCTGCGTATTTCCGTACGCTTCATCCACGGCTGGTTGTCTTCCTGCTCGACCACAACATCTGATGCAATAGGTTGGGTGAAGCTGGGCCACCCGGAACCGGAATCGAACATATCCCGGGAGGAAAACAGAGGCTCACCGGAAACGATATCCACATACAGCCCCGGTTCTTTGTTATTCCAGTATTCATTCTGGAAGGCACGCTCGGTGCCCTGGTCGCGAGCGACCTTATACTGAATATCCGTCAGCCTGCTTTTCAGGGTTTCCTCATCGGGCATCTGAAAGCGTTCCGGATCAAAAGCTGCGCCGGTAGCCACGCGATTCAGGGCCGGAGGCTGAGAGGATTCAAGGTTACCTGTTGTGTCGCCACGTTGTGCGAGATTCAGTGTCTGCTCAACTGGCGCGTTGTCTGACGGTTTTTCAACTTGCTGGGAAGGGCCCTGGGCAGCAGAAACGGCCCAGACTGTGAGTGCAGCCGTCACTAACACTGCCAACCGCCCTTTTCGTGTCTTGCGTCTTTCCAATACATACCTCCCTGATTTTTTACAAATAATCCAGTGGACGCTACCTATGGTAACGCCTCGGTTAATAATTTGACAGAGCAGAGCAAAAATGGTTCCCCTCGGAAAAGTTTTCCCAGAGGAACCATGGGCGAGGAACAGTCGCTGCGCGAGCCCTCCCGGGCAAGAACGGCCTGGGAGTCGTGGACTAAGGGTTGCCGGCGTGGGGCACTGCAACCCTTACCGTATAGAGCGCGGCTTCATTGGCCTGCTTACGGCGCCTGGCCGCCGAGTCTGGTGCGCAGCACATCAGTAACGTGCGACCGTCAGCGCCACCGAGCATACATGCAAATACGCCCTGACCTTCCGGTGCGGGGATTTCGTCGGTAATTTCACCCCCCTCCGCTACCCGGATACAACGCTGGTTGAAAGCGTCGGCAATCCAGATCTGACCCTCAGCGTCCAGGGCGCAGCCGTCGGGGCCGATACTGAGCTGCTTCAGCATATCGGCACGGGGGCCGGGGGCTGGCCGCGGACCAAACTCTGCCCAGTCCCGCCGGTCATAGAGCTCCCCGTCGTCTGCGATGGTAAATGCAGTCATACGGTTGCCGAAGGTTTCGCCCACCACCAGGGTCTTCTGGTCTGGCGTGATCACCATGCCGTTGGGGAAGTACAGGTCCTCTGCCGCAACGCTGAGATTGCCCTGCGGATCGATCCGCATCAGCTTTGCCGGCTTCAGGTCATCGCCTTCCATCAGGTCAAAGCCGAAGTTGCCCACCCAGGTGTTACCGTCATTGGCCACCACCAGATCATTCACATGGCCGGTGGCGTGTCCGGACAGATCGGCATAGACACTGGTTCCACCCTCGGGTGAGCGACGCATGACTTTACGATCCACCATGGACACCCAGAGCAGTGAACCATCCGGCAACCACCCAAGCCCGGAGGACTGCTCCGGCGCATCCAGGATTTTTTCCATAATCCCGTCGGGCGTAACCGTAAACACACCGTAACGGTAAAAGTCTGACACCCACCAGCGATCACCCCGCCAGCGCGGACCTTCGAAGAAACTTCCACCATCCACAAGAAGGTTTAATTCAGCCATTGTCTGTCTCCTCAAAGGGCGTCTGTCAGACGCTTCCGAATGATGCTCTCAGCTTCATTCATGATGCGGGTGATCAGCTCTTCACAGGTAGGAACGTCGTGGATCAAGCCCGCTACCATGCCGCAGCTCCAGGCGGCTTCGTCCATCTTGCCTTCGTGGAGCACCATTTTCCCTTTGACGCCGGTTACCAGATGACGGATATCATCGATGGAGGTGTCGGCGCCCTTTTCCTGTTCAATACGCAGGATTTCATCCACTGCGGCGTTTTTCATGACTCTTTCGGTATTGCGCAAGGGGCGCATGACAAGGCGGGTCTGCAGTTCATCCGCTGCCACAATCGTCTGCTTGACCTGGTCGTGGACTGGCGCCTCTTTGGTAGCCAGGAAGCGTGTTCCCATATTGATACCGTCGGCACCCAACGCCATGGCTGCCACAAGGCTGCGGCCGTCGGCCATACCGCCAGATGCAACGAATGGAATATCCAGCTCTTCCGCCGCCCGGGGCAGCAGGATGAAGTTGGGAATATCGTCTTCGCCAGGGTGACCGCCGCATTCAAAACCATCCACGCTGACGGCATCACAGCCAATTGACTGGGCCTTGAGGGAGTGCCGGACAGACGTACATTTGTGAATCACCTTGATACCAGCGTCTTTCAGTGCTGGCATGTACTTCTCCGGGCTGCGTCCCGCCGTTTCGACGATTTTAACGCCACCATCAATAATGGCCTGAATGTACTCGGGGTACGGCGGCTCCTGGAAGGAGGGCAGGAAGGTGAGATTGACGCCAAAAGGCTTGTCGGTCATTTCACGGCAGCGGGCGATCTCTTTGGCCAGATCCTCCGGCGTCGGCTGGGTCAGCGCGGTCAGGATGCCAAGACCGCCGGCGTTGGACACCGCAGCAGCCAACTCAGCGTATCCAACCCAGTGCATGCCGCCCTGGATAATCGGATGCTCGATACCAAACAGTTCGGTGATTCTTGTCTTCATGGAACTCCCCTGATGATTATGGCGTTGTTGTGGAGTGGCGTTCCATTATTCAACAGGGG
>JAJUHY010000025.1 GCA_029265735.1 Marinobacter segnicrescens
CCCGCTTGGGCTCTGAAGTCATCCGGGCGTCCCCCCGGCAGGCCGACTTCAGTGTTATCGCCGGAACCTGCTTTATCAAAATGGCGCCGGTCATCCAGCAACTGTATGACCAGATGCTGGAGCCCAAGTGGGTGATCTCCATGGGCTCCTGCGCCAACTCCGGTGGCATGTACGACATTTATTCCGTAGTGCAGGGGGTCGACAAGTTTCTTCCCGTGGACGTGTACATACCCGGCTGCCCGCCCCGACCAGAGGCATTCCTGCAGGGTTTGCAGCTGTTGCAGGATTCCATTCAGGCAGAACGCCGCCCGCTTTCCTGGGTGGTGGGGGACCAGGGCGTCTACCGGGCGCAGATGCCTTCACAGCGGGAAAAGTGGCGCCACCAGCGCATTCAGACCACCGAATTGAGAACCCCGGACAAGCTCTGAAATCTTGCCGACCGGCCGATACAGGAGTCGTTCAGCAGTATGGAAACAGTCAGCCCCGACAGCGCTCAGGCAGAAGCCGACCACGGCCATCTGCTGGATGAGTTTCGTGACCAGGTGGTTTCCGTTCAGGCCACCCTCACCGGCATGCCGGTATTCTGGATAAACCGTGACAGTCTGGTGGACATTCTCAGACACCTGAAACAGGTGCCCGGGCCTTTCAACATGCTGTACGACCTGTCCGCAGTGGACGAACGCCTGCGCAGCCACCGGGAAGACCTGCCGCCCGCGGATTTTACGGTTTTTTATCATCTGCTATCCGTGTCCCGCAACGAAGACCTGCTGCTCAAGGTGGCCCTGAATGAAGCGGACCTGACGCTTCCCACAATCACCGGCGTGTTTGCCAACGCCAGCTGGTACGAACGGGAAGTCTGGGATCTGTTCGGCATCCGTTTTGAGGGCCATCCAAACCTGAGACGGTTGCTGATGCCCCCCACCTGGCAGGGCCATCCCCTGCGCAAGGACTACCCGGCCCGGGCTACCGAGTTTGACCCCTATACCCTGACCGTGGAAGGGCAGGCGCAAGAGCAGGAAGCCCTCCGGTTCGAGCCGGAAGAATGGGGCATGGCGCGGGAGCGCAAGGGCGCCGAATTCATGTTCCTCAACCTGGGCCCCAACCATCCGTCAGCGCACGGCGCCTTCCGCATTGTGCTTCAGCTCGACGGGGAGGAGATTGTCGACTGCGTACCAGACATCGGCTACCACCACCGGGGCGCCGAGAAAATGGCTGAGCGCCAGTCATGGCACAGCTTTATTCCCTACACGGATCGCATCGATTACACCGGCGGGGTGATGAATAACCTGCCTTACGTACTGGCCGCAGAGAAACTGGCGGGCATCAACGTACCGGACCGAGTGAAGACCATCCGCGTGTTGATGGCGGAGATCTTTCGCATTACCAGCCATCTGTTATTTCTTGGTACCTACCTGCAGGACCTGGGTGCCATGTCACCGGTGTTCTACACCTTCAGTGACCGCCAGCGGGCTTACGAAGTCATTGAGGGAATCACCGGCTTTCGCATGCACCCGGCCTGGTACCGTATCGGAGGCGTCGCCCAGGACCTGCCCCAGGGTTGGGAAAAACTGGTCCAGGGCTTTCTGGACTGGATGCCCGCGCGACTCGACGAATACCAGCGGGCAATGATGGAAAACACCCTGGTGCGGGAGCGCACCCGTCACGTGGCCGCTTTTGATACCGGGCAAGCGCTGGCGTGGGGTGTTACCGGGCCCAACCTGCGGGCCACCGGTTGTGATTTTGACCTGCGCAAGGCCCGGCCCTATTCCGGCTATGAGAACTTCGATTTTGAAGTGCCCCTGGGGACCAATGGAGATGTCTTCGACCGGGGCCAGCTCAGAATAGAAGAGATGCGCCAGAGCCTCCGCATCATCCAGCAGTGTGTTAACCACATGCCCGCGGGGGACTACAAAGCCGACCATCCGCTGACCACACCACCGCCCCGGGAACGCATGCTGAAGCATATCGAAACCCTGATTACCCATTTTCTGCATGTGTCCTGGGGACCCGTGCTGCCACCCCAGGAGTCAATGCAGATGATTGAGGCAACCAAGGGCATCAACAGCTATTACCTGACCAGTGATGGCAGCACCATGAGTTACCGCACGCGTATCCGGACCCCCAGCTTTCCTCACCTTCAACAGATACCCGCGGTGATGCGAGGGGGCTTTGTACCGGACCTGATTGCCCATCTGGGCAGCATCGACTTCGTGATGGCAGACGTGGACCGCTAACCATGACCGATTCCATTGACACCACACGGATCATCAGCAGCGACCGGTTTGAACTGCACCCAGCGGACGAAACAGCGATCGTGCGGGAGCTGGACCATTACGAACAGCCCCAGGCGGCGACCATCGAGGCGCTGAAAATCGTCCAGCGCCGTTACGGCTGGATACCGGACGGGACCATTCCCGCCATCGCCCGGGTGTTGGGCATCGGCCCTGCCGCTGTCGAAGGGGTGGCGACGTTTTACAGCCTGTTGTTCCGCCAGCCGGTGGGTCGCCACGTGATCCTGATCTGCGACAGCAGCTCCTGCTTTCTGACCGGTTTTGATGAACTGAAAGCCGCGCTGGTGCAGCAGTTGGGTATCGATTACGGGGAGACCACCCAGGACCGGCGCTTTACGCTGTTACCGGTATGCTGCCTCGGCGCCTGCGACGGGGCACCGGCCATGATGATCGATGACGACACTTACGGCCCCGTGCGCCCTGAAGACCTGGACACACTGCTGGAGGGCTACCCATGAGCCAGTCCCGGCAGCGCCAGCCTCTGACCTACCGCAGCCGGATCCTGCAACCGGAATCCGAGCGCGCCGCCGATACCCATCCGCTGACCTGGCGGCTGCGGGACGACGGCGAAACCGTCTGGCTGGACGAATACCTGCGCAAGGACGGCTATCAGGCCGTACGCAAGGCGCTCTCGGAAGGTGATCCACAGACGGTGATCGCCACCATGAAAAAAGCCAATGTCCGGGGCCGGGGCGGCGCCGGTTTTTCGGCCGGGGTCAAGTGGAGCCTGACGTTAAAAGGAAGCGGCCACCCCCGGGGCTATATCGTCTGCAATGCTGACGAGATGGAGCCAGGCACCTTCAAGGACCGGCTACTGATGGAGCAACAGCCTCACCTGCTGATCGAAGGCATGATTCTCGCCGCCTGGGCCAACAACAGCCGTTACGGTTACGTGTTCCTGCGGGGCGAGTACGTGGAGGCGGCGCGATCCCTGAACCGGGCCATTGAGGAAGCCCGGCAGGCGGGCTGGCTGAGCCCGGACATCAACGGTAGCGGCTTCGACTTCGACCTCGCGGTACATACCGGCGCCGGTCGTTACATCTGTGGCGAAGAAACCGCGCTGATCAACTCCCTGGAAGGCAAGCGGGCCAACCCCCGGGCAAAACCCCCGTTTCCCGGCCAGTCCGGCGCCTGGGGCAAGCCTACCGTAGTTAACAACGTGGAAACCCTCTGCAACGTGCCGGCGGTCATTCTCCACGGTGCCGACTGGTATCAGGGGCTGTCCGGAGATCGTTCGGAGGACGGTGGCAGCAAGCTGTATGGCTGTTCCGGCCCGGTTGCAAATCCCGGCCTGTGGGAACTTCCCATGGGCACCACGGGTACCGAGATCCTGGACCGGGCGGGGGGCCTGAGGGATGGACTCAGACTCAAGGCCTGGCTACCGGGCGGAGCCAGTACCGGCTTCCTGTTGCCCGAGCACCTGGAACTGCCCCTGGACTTCGACACCATCGGCAAGACCGGAAGTCGTCTGGGTACCGGCCTGTTAACCGTCGTGCCCGAGACCACGAGCATGGTGTCGCTGATGCGCAATCTTGAGCAGTTCTTTGCCCGGGAGTCCTGTGGCTGGTGCACGCCCTGCCGGGATGGCCTGCCGTGGGTCGTCAAACTGCTGCAATCCCTGGAAAACGGGCAGGGGGAGCCGGGGGATATCGAGATGCTGGAAAAGCTGGCGGCGGACTGCGGGCCGGGCCTGACCTTTTGTGCCCATGCCCCCGGCGCTGCCATGCCGTTGGCGAGCGCGATCCGATATTTCCGCCACGAGTTCGAGCAGGGCATCGGCAAGCCCAGAGCCCAGGCCCACCAGGACCCGATTCCGGCGGGGCAGGTATGAACAAGCGACAATCGGCAATGAGTCATAGCGAGCGGGACTGAACCATGGCCATCATCCATGTGGACGGACAGGAATACGAAGTCAACGGGGCCCATAACCTGTTGCAGGCCTGTCTGTCCCTTGGTCTGGACATTCCCTATTTCTGCTGGCACCCGGCCATGGGAAGCGTGGGTGCCTGCCGCCAGTGCGCCGTACGCCAGTACAGGGATGCGGATGACGACAAGGGCATGCTGGTCATGTCCTGCATGGCCCCGGCCACGGACCAGACCCGGATTTCCATCAGCGATGAGGAAGCGCAACGGTTCCGGGCCAGCGTGGTTGAATGGCTGATGATCAACCATCCCCACGACTGCCCGGTGTGTGAAGAAGGCGGACACTGCCACCTGCAGGACGTGACCGTGATGACCGGCCATGACCGCCGCCGATACCGGTACCGCAAGCGTACCCGCCGAAACCAGTACCTGGGGCCGTTTCTCGCCCATGAGATGAACCGGTGCATTACCTGTTACCGTTGCGTACGCTTCTATAACGACTACGCCGGCGGTACCGATCTGGGCGTTTCCGGTGCCAGGGACAACCTCTACTTTGGCCGCTATGAAGACGGCATTCTGGAAAGCCCCTTCGCCGGTAACCTCAGTGAAGTCTGCCCCACCGGGGTGTTCACCGACCAGAGCCATTCCGACCATTACACCCGCAAATGGGATCTGCAATTCGCTCCGGGGATCTGCCAGCACTGCTCCCTGGGCTGCAACATCAGCCCGGGGGAAAGGTACGGCACCATCCGGCGTATCGAGAACCGCTACCACGGCGAAGTGAATGGTCACTTCCTCTGCGACCGCGGGCGTTTTGGCTATGGTCACGTCAACCGGGACGACCGGCCACTGGTTCCGCTGTGGCGGGACCAGCCGGACCAGCCTCCGATTTCTCTGGACGTCAATGATGCCCTTAACCGCCTCACCAATGCCCTCCGCCATACCCGTCGCATAATCGGCATTGGTTCCCCCCGGGCCAGTCTGGAGAGCAACCATCAGTTACAGGCGCTGGTGGGAGCGGAAAACTTTTCCACCGGCATCGACGCGGGGGAACTGTCCTGCCTGGCGTTGATGGAAAAACTCCAGCAGACCGGCGGCCTGGCGACCCCCACGCCCCGGCAGATCGAACAGCACGACGCCATTCTTGTGCTGGGGGAAGACCCGGTACAGAGTGCGGGCCGCCTGGGCCTGCACCTGCGCCAGGCGGCGCTGGCCCGGCGCGAGATTCTGGGCGGGACCATCGGCGTGGCCGCCTGGAACGCCGAGGCGCTGAAAACCCTTGGTCAGGACAAGTTCCATCCCTTGCATATCGCCTGGCCAGCGCCAACGGATCTGGACGACGTCGCCGCAGGACGCTATCCACTGGGTCCGGATGGGATTGCCCAACTGGGCTTTGCGGTGGCCCATGCCATTGACCCAGCAGCGCCAGCCGTACCACAGCTTTCTTCGGAGCTGCACGAAATTGCCCTCCGTATTGCCGATGACCTGATGGGGGCAGAGCGTCCGCTGGTAATCAGTGGTGGCAGTCTGGCCTCAAGAGCGGTTCTTCAGGCCGCCGGGAGTATCGCCCAGGCTCTGTCCCGGCGCGCCAAAGCCGGCGGTCTGCTGTTTATCCGCCGGGAAGCCAACAGTACCGGGCTGGGACTGATGGGAGGCCACTCCCTGAACTGGGCACTGGACGAACTGGCGAAGGGTCATGCCGACGGCGTGATTGTGCTGGAAAACGACCTCTACCAGCGCGCCCACGCCGCCCGGGTCGACGAAGCCCTGGCCCGGGCTGCCGTGCAGGTGGTACTGGACCACCAGTCCACCGACACCACCGCTAAAGCCACCTTCGTACTACCTGCCGCCAGTTTTGCCGAGGGCAGTGGCACGCTGGTCAATCTCGAAGGCCGGGCCCAGCGGTTTTTCCAGGTTTATGACCCTACCTATATGCGGCCTGAAGCCCGTATTCATGAAAGCTGGCACTGGCTGCACGTCATCGCCGCCCGGCTGCGGGATGAGCCGGCCACGGACATCAACCTGGACACCGTCACCCAGGCCTGTGCCAACGCTAATCCGGCCCTTGCCGGTATTGTTGAAGTCGCGCCGGGCGCCGACTATCGCATCGAAGGCCTGCGTCTGGCCCGGGAACCTCACCGTTACAGCGGACGCACCGCCATGGGCGCCCATATGACGGTCAGTGAGCCTCGCCCGGCACAGGACCGGAATACACCGTTCGCCTTTTCCATGGAAGGCTACTCCAGCTTTCACCGGCCCCGTCAGCAGGTCCCTTTTGCTTGGGCGCCGGGATGGAATTCGCCCCAGGCCTGGAACAAATTCACCGATGAGATCAACGGCCATCTCAAAGGCGGCGACCCCGGCGTGCGCCTGATTTACCGAACCCCGAAACACCGGGACTACCGGGAACCGGTCAGCGACCCGATTCCGAACGGCGATGGCCTGCGGGCGCTGATCCTGCCAAGGCTGTTCGGCGGTGAAGAGCTGTCAGCCCGGGCCCATCCCATCCAGCAACGGATAACACCGCCGGTACTGATCCTGCATCACCGTGACGGCGAGGACCTTGGGGTGAGCCCGGGCGACCAGGTACTCGTAAACGACTATCCCGCATCCTTAACCGTGCAGGAACAGGACGACTGGCCCCGGGGCTGGACCGGATTACCAGCCGGACTGTTCCCGGGCCTGGCAGTGGGCGACGTAATTGCCGTGCGGCTCGCGCAAGGAGGCGGGGCATGAGCTGGTGGTCTCCGCAACTGGCCGCAGTACTCTGGGCCATGTTCCAGGCGCTGGTAATCCTGCTGGGCGCGGTGCTGATCGGAGCCGCACTGACCGTGGTGGAACGACGGCTTCTAGGCCTGTGGCAGGATCGCTACGGTCCCAACCGGGTGGGAACCTTCGGCACCTTGCAGCTTATGGCCGACATGTTGAAAATCTTCTTCAAGGAAGACTGGATACCCCCCTTTGCCGATCGCTTCCTTTTCGTGCTGGCACCGGTGATCGCTTTTGCCTCCCTGCTGCTGGCATTCGTGATTATCCCCATCACCCCGGATTGGGGCGTGGCCGACATGCATATCGGCCTGCTGTTCTTCCTGGCGCTGGCGGGGATCAACGTTTACAGCGTGTTGCTCGGCGGCTGGGCCAGCGGCAACAAGTACGCGCTGCTGGGGGCCATGCGGGCGTCGGCCCAGACCCTCTCCTACGAAGTGTTTATGGGCCTGTCGCTGATGGGTGTAGTCGCCCTGGCCGGGTCGTTTAACCTGCGTGAGATCGTCGCCGCCCAGGAAGACCTCTGGTTCATCATTCCCCAGTTCTTCGGCTTCGCCACCTTTCTGATCGCCGGTATCGCCGTCACCCACCGTCATCCCTTCGATCAGCCCGAAGCCGAGCAGGAGCTGGCTGACGGCTATCACATTGAATATTCCGGCATGAAGTTCGGCATGTTCTTTATCGGCGAGTACGTGGGCATGGTGCTGGTGTCTGCCCTGATCGTAACGCTGTTCTTTGGTGGCTGGCACGGCCCCTGGCTGCCGCCGTTTATCTGGTTTGCGCTGAAGACCGGCTTCTTTTTGATGCTGTTCATTCTGGTGCGGGCATCCCTGCCCAGACCCCGCTACGACCGGGTGATGAGCTTCGGCTGGAAAGTCTGCCTGCCGCTGACCCTGATCAACCTGCTTGCCACCGGAGCCGTTGTGCTCCTGCTGGAAGGATAGGAGGGCTTATGGAGACCGGGAAAGCCGAAAAGGTTCCGTTCATCCGCTCGATACTCTGGCTGATACCCGCCACCTGGTCGCAGCTGCGAACACTGGGAATCGTGTTCATGCACAGTTTCCGCAGGCGGGAGACCGTCAGTTATCCCGACGAAGCCGTATACCTGCCACCCCGCTACCGGGGCCGCATTGTGCTGACCCGGGACCCGGATGGGGAAGAGCGCTGCGTTGCCTGCAACCTGTGCGCCGTTGCCTGCCCGGTGGATTGCATCGCGCTGCAGAAAGGCGAGAAGGACGACGGCCGCTGGTATCCGGAATTCTTTCGCATCAACTTCTCCCGCTGCATCTTCTGCGGTATGTGCGAGGAAGCCTGCCCCACCTCCGCCATTCAGCTGACCCCGGACTTCGAGATGGGGGAGTACGACCGCCAGCAGCTGGTCTACGAGAAGGAAGACTTGCTGATCAACGGACCCGGCAAGGATCACGACTACCATTTCTACAAGGTCGCCGGGCTGGCCATCAGCGGCAAGGACAAGGGTGAAGCTCTGAACGAGGAGGCACCGGAAGATGTCCGCACGCTGCTGCCATAGTTCATGGGCCCGCCGGCCGGGCCACTTACAAGGGAGCTGGGACTGATGGAACTGGCGTTCTACCTCAGCGCACTCGTCGCCATTCTGGCCACTATGGGCGTGATTACCGGCCATAGCCCGGTGCACGGGGTGGTCTACCTGATCGTTTCCCTGATTGCCGTGGCCATGGTGTTTTTCGCTCTCGGGGCGCCCTTTGCCGGCGCACTGGAAATCATTGTATATGCCGGCGCCATCATGGTGCTGTTTGTGTTCGTAGTCATGATGCTGAACCTGCGCCCCGACGCCGAACGGGAACTGACCTGGACCCGCCCCCGGGACTGGGCCGGGCCGGCTCTGCTGGCACTGGTGCTACTGGGGGCGCTGGTGGCGTTACTGCGTCAGGGGAGCGATGGCAACGCCCTGGAAGGCGAGCTGCTCACCGCCCAGGCGGTGGGGCTGACCCTGTTCGGCCCCTGGCTGATCGTGGTGGAGCTGGCAGCAGTATTGCTCCTGGCAGCGCTGGTAACCGCCTCCCACGTTGGCCGGCGTCGTAACCCCGTACGCAATCCCATCAGCGAAAACCGACGGCTGTCAGACAAGCTATCTGCGGGAGGTAGACGATGAACGGCATCCCGGTAGAACACGGACTGATCCTCGCCAGCATCCTGTTTACCCTGGGTCTGGCGGGACTCATGCTGCGCCGCAACATGCTGTTCGTTCTGATGAGCCTCGAAGTCATGCTTAACGCCACGGCCCTGGCGTTTGTGGTGGGTGCGAGCGCATGGAATCAGCCGGATGGCCAGGCCATGTTTCTGCTGGTGATCACCCTGGCAGCGGCAGAAGCCGCCGTCGGCCTGGCCCTGATGCTCCAGCTTTATCAGCGCTTCCGGTCGCTTGATCTGGATGCAGCCAGCAGGATGCGTGGATGATGGCGACCCCGGTAATACTTACGTTTTTGCTACCCCTGACCGGCACCCTGGTGCTGGCGTTTTCCAATGGCCGGCTGGGAGCCCGGGGCAGCACGCTGATTGGCACCGGCACGGTCGGGCTGGCGGCGCTCGCCACCTTATGGGCGGCCCTCACCCATGACGGCGGGCGCGACGTCATCACCTTGTGGACCTGGATTACGGTGGGGGATTTCCAGCCGACCATGGGGCTGGCGGTCGATGGTCTGGCGCTGGTGATGATGTCAGTAATTACCGGTGTCGGCTTTCTGATCCATCTGTTCGCCGCCTGGTATATGGCGGGTGATCCAGGGGTCACCCGGTTCTACGCCTGGATGAACCTTTTTGTCTTCAGCATGTTACTGCTGGTGCTGGGGGATAACCTGCTACTGCTGTTTCTGGGCTGGGAAGGGGTGGGCCTGTGCAGTTACGGACTTATCGGCTACTACTATCAGGACCTGGCCAACGCCCGCGCCGCCTTCAAGGCGTTCGTCGTCACCCGCATCGGGGATGTGTTTCTGGCGCTGGGCATGTTTCTGATCTTTATGGAACTGGGCACTCTGGATATCGCCACGGTTCTGTCCCGGGCGCCCCGGGTATGGGCGGAAGGCAGCAGCACCGCCAGTTTTGCGGCCCTGCTGGTACTCGGCGGCGCCCTTGGCAAATCCGCTCAGGTTCCGCTGCACACCTGGTTACCGGATGCCATGGCGGGGCCGACACCGGTATCGGCGCTGATTCATGCGGCAACCATGGTAACCGCCGGCGTGTACCTGATCGCCCGCCTCAACGGCCTGTTCCTGCTGGCACCGGACGTGATGATGCTGGTTGGCATTATCGGTGCCGTCTCCCTGCTGCTGGCGGCGTTTGCGGCGCTGGCCCAGACCGATATCAAGCGGGTTCTGGCGTTTTCCACCATGAGCCAGATCGGCTATATGTTTATCGCCCTCGGGGTGGGGGCGTTTGATGCCGCCATCTTCCACCTGGTCACCCATGCGTTCTTTAAGGCGCTGTTATTCCTGTCGGCAGGCGCCGTTATCATCAGTTGCCACCACGAGCAGGACCTGCGTCGCCTGGGGGGACTGTGGAACAGGCTGCCGGTGGCCTACGGCGGTTTTATCGTCGGCGGCGCGGCACTGGCAGCACTGCCATTGATCTCGGCGGGTTTTTTCAGCAAGGACGAGATTCTCTGGCAGGCCATGGCCGCCGACCGGAACGGGCTGCTGGCTGCCGGACTGCTGGGAGCGGTGCTGACCGGTGTCTATACGGTGCTGCTGATACTTGGCATTTTCCATGGTGAACCGGGCAGTGACCAGGCCCGCCATCCGGAACCGGGCACCAGCCTGCTTACGCACCACTTTCCGCTGGTGGCGCTGGCGGTGTTATCCACCTTTATCGGCGCCTGGCTCTACCCGGGTCTGAACACGCTGTTTCCGCAGGCACCGGGGGATCTGACAGACAGCGGACATCTGCTGTTACAAATACTGGCCATGGGAGCCGCCATCGCCGGGCTTGTGCTGGCGGCCTGGCTGTACCTGATCCGGCCGCATTGGCTGCGTATGGTTTCCAGCCAGAAGGCCGGGGCCGCTCTGTGGAACCTTTGGCACCGGGCCTGGGGCTTTGATGCGCTGTTTGACCGCCTGCTGGTGCGCCCCTGGCACTGGACCGTACGCGTGCTGCGGTTCGACTTTATCAACCTGATCATGAACCTGCCGGCGCTACTCGCCCGGGTCTTCAATGCCGGCCTGGTACGCAGCCAGACCGGGCGCATCCGCAGCTACGCGGTAGTGATGGTGTTCGGCACCACGGTGATCCTGATGGCCCTGGTGCTGATGCCAGGAGGCGGCGCATGATTCTGGTCTGGCTGATCCTGATTCCTTTTCTAGGCGGCCTGCTTAGCTGGCAGGCGGAGCGCTGGGGCGGACAGGCTCCCCGCTGGATCGCCCTGGCCACCATGCTGTTCGTGCTGTTCATCAGCGTGGTGTTATGGCTGGGCGGCGATTTCAGTCTTCCGGTTCGGGCGGAGAACCCGTGGCTGCTGGAATGGCGCGCACCCTGGATCCCACGTTTTGGTATTGAAGTGCACCTGGCACTGGATGGGTTATCGCTGATTCTGGTTGCGCTTACCGGGTTTCTGGGGGCGCTGGCAGTGCTCTGTTCCTGGCGGGAAATTGCCCACCGGGTCGGGTTCTTTCACCTGAACCTGCTGTTTATTCTCGGTGGAGTGGTAGGGGTTTTCCTGGCCCTGGATCTGTTCCTGTTCTTTCTGTTCTGGGAAATGATGCTGGTGCCCATGTACTTCCTGATCGCCCTGTGGGGCCACAGTGGGTCACCGGGCCGGACCCGTATCCGCGCCGCCACACGCTTCTTCATTTACACCCAAGCCAGTGGCCTGCTGATGCTGGTGGCAATTCTTGCACTGGTGTTCGTGCACTACCGCTCCACCGGTGAGCTGTCGTTCAGCTATGACGTCCTGCGGGGCACTGACGTACCGG
>JAJUHY010000175.1 GCA_029265735.1 Marinobacter segnicrescens
CCCAGATCCGGCTGGCGCTGTGTTGTCTGCTGGCCAAAGGCCATCTGCTGATCGAAGACATCCCGGGCATGGGAAAGACCACCCTGTCACACGCTCTGGCCCGGGTCATGGGACTCTCCTATCAGCGCATACAGTTCACCAACGACCTGCTGCCGGCAGACGTGCTGGGGTTTTCCATGTACGACCGGGAAGCCGGCGCCCTGGTGTTTCATCAGGGGCCTATCTTCGCTCAGCTGGTGCTGGCCGATGAAGTTAACCGGGCCTCACCGAGAACCCAGAGCGCCCTGCTTGAGGCCATGGAAGAGCGCCAGGTTTCCATTGAGGGAGAAACTCGCCCCCTACCCTGGCCGTTCTTCGTCATTGCGACCCAGAACCCGGTGGAACAGGGGGGCACCTACCCCCTGCCAGAATCCCAGCTGGACCGTTTTTTGATGCGGCTGCGACTGGGATATCCTGACCCCAGGGCCGAGCGCGAACTGCTGGAAGGAGAAGACCGGCGGCAGATGACTGACCGCCTGCGCACCATGTTTACCGCCGACGACCTCCAGACTCTGCAGCAGGGTGTGGAGCGGATCAGCACCAGCCCGGCGCTGCTGGATTACATTCAGGGCCTGCTGGAAGCCAGCCGGCGTATGCCCGGTCTGTTATACGGGCTGTCGCCGAGAGCCGGCCTCGGACTGGTGAGGGCCGCCCGGGCCTGGGCCATGATGGAAGGTCGTCACCACGTGCTGCCTGATGATGTTCAGGCGGTTTTTCCAACTATCGCCAGCCACCGGCTGGAACAGGGTGACAGCGGCAAGGGCGAGGTTCGGGTACGGCAGTTGCTTGAGCAGGTTCCAGTGATCAGCAGAGCATGAACCCAGCCGGTTATGGCTCTGATAGCGAAGACCAATAGCGCAAATTACGGCAATTCAATTCGTCTGCAGCGGATCAACTGATAGGCTATTGGCCCGAACTTGCCTGTGACGGTTGCACGCGGTCTGCCCCTTGATAGCCCGGGCCGCGCCCCGATACACATAATTACGGTTAATGCGGCAACATGTTAGCGTTGCCCCAACTTCAAGAGATGAACAATGACTGACAGCAAGCATTCCCGACTGATCATCCTCGGCTCCGGCCCGGCTGGTTATTCCGCCGCCGTTTACGCTGCCCGAGCCAACCTGAACCCGACACTGATCACCGGTCTTGAGGTGGGCGGTCAGCTCACCACCACCACTGACGTGGATAACTGGCCTGGTGATGCCGATGGTGTGCAGGGGCCTGAGCTGATGCAGCGTATGCTGAAACACGCTGAGCGCTTTGATACCAATATAGTTTACGACACCATCAATGAAGCAGACCTGCGCAATCGCCCCTTCCGTCTGAAGGGCGATAGTGGCGAATACACCTGCGATGCGCTTATTATCGCCACCGGTGCATCGGCCATGTACCTGGGCCTGGAGTCCGAAGAGAAGTTCAAGGGTCAGGGCGTATCCGCCTGTGCCACCTGCGACGGATTCTTCTACCGCAAACAGAAGGTAGCCGTTATCGGCGGTGGTAACACTGCCGTTGAAGAGGCTCTGTATCTGTCAAATATTGCGGATGAGGTAACACTGGTCCACCGGCGCGACAAACTTCGTGCTGAAAAGATCCTGCAGGACAAGCTGTTTGAAAAAGCCCGCAATGGCAACGTCAACATTATTTGGAACCATACGCTGGACGAGGTTCTGGGTGACAACACCGGCGTCACCGGCATGCGCATCCGCAGCACGGACGATGGCAGCACCCAGGACCTGGATCTTGCGGGCGTATTTATCGCCATCGGCCACCGTCCCAACACGGATCTCTTTGAAGGCCAGCTGGATATGGAAGGCGGTTACATCCGTATCCGTAGCGGTCTTGAAGGTATGGCAACAGAAACCAGCGTGCCGGGCGTCTTCGCCGCTGGCGATGTCGCCGACCACGTCTATCGGCAGGCCGTAACCTCCGCTGGCTTTGGCTGTATGGCCGCCCTTGATGCTGAAAAGTTTCTCGACCAGCTGTCCTGACCCGGGGCCTTCTGACACCCTGGTCCGTCGGACTCACCAGCCGGGAGCACGGTCATGAGCGCCCTGCCCTGGCTGGACCCGGACTACCTGTGGTTCCCCCCGGCAGAAGAAGCCCTGGAGGAGCCGGACGGCCTGCTTGCGCTGGGAGGCGACCTGTCTCCCGAACGGCTGCTGTATGCCTACCGCCGAGGCATTTTTCCCTGGTACAGCGAAGATCAGCCGATTCTCTGGTGGTCGCCGGACCCCCGGTGCGTGCTCTTTCCTGACGAAATCCACATTTCCCGGAGTCTGCGTAGAACTCTGAACCGCCGGTATTTCCAGATCACCACAGACCGGGCGTTCCGCCGGGTGATACAACTGTGTGGCAGTACACGGCCTGAAGGCACCTGGATAACACGGGACATGGAACAGGCCTACATCGATCTGCACCGGCAGGGATACGCCCACTCCATTGAAGCCTGGAACCCAGGAGGCGAGCTGGCCGGAGGCCTGTATGGCATAGCCATTGGCCGCTGCTTCTTTGGCGAATCCATGTTCTCCCTGGAACCCGATGCTTCCAAGACCATACTCGTGCACCTGTGCGGCCAGCTGGCCCAGAGCGGCTATCGAATAATGGATTGCCAGGTGGAAAGTAGCCACCTGTTGCGGATGGGCGCCCGCACTATCCCCCGCTCTGACTTTTTATCTATACTGCAGGAGAACATCGACCAGTCTCCGCATCAGGCACAGTGGCAACTGGACTGGACCTGGCGGGGCACTAGCTCGGAGCCATCTCCATGAGCAGCCTCAGAACGCTGGTATTCTTTGCCACACCGGCCCATAGCTGCAGTTACCTGCCGGGCCGGGACGCCACGACCATGTTCGTCGATCCACGGGCGAAAGTGAGTAAGCGACTCTATTCCCAACTGACAGCATTGGGATTTCGCCGCAGCGGCTCCCATTATTACCGCCCCCATTGCGAACACTGCAACGCCTGTGTTCCGGTCCGCCTTGACGCCCGTGCCTTCCGGGCCAACCGTTCCCAACGGCGCACCTGGAAACAGAACCAGGATATTCACTACCGGCTGGTCCCCGCCCAGTTTACCGAGCGTTACTACCAGCTTTACGCCCGCTATATCACTGAAAGACACAAGGATGGTGATATGTACCCGCCATCAAGGGATCAGTTCCTGTCTTTCCTGATCGAAGGCGCAACGGATAGCTGGTTTCTGGAAATGTCCCTGGGCGACGAACTGATCGGCCTCGCCGTCATCGATGTGCTGGAGGATGGACTCTCCGCCATCTACACCATGTTCAACCCGGACCATGAAGATCGCGGGCTAGGTACTCTTGCAGTCCTCTGGCAGGTAGAGGAAGCCCGCAAGCGGGGACTGCCCTGGGTATATCTGGGATACTGGATTGCCGAAAGCCGGAAAATGAACTATAAAACCCGGTTCCAGCCGATGGAAGCTCTTCTGGACGGTACCTGGCAGGCCTTTAGCCCGGAAGCTGAATCCGGTTAAAGCGACACCGCAGCGGCAAATCTATCTCCCTTGAATTTTTGCAGAACGCCCCCATTTTTTGCCAATGGCGTACAAATCAGGCAGAATTGCGCCACTCCGGACTTACGGATACCCAATCAAACGAGGTTTTTACTGAATGGCGAAATCAGATGTCATTGAAATGGAAGGCGTCATTGTTGACACCCTTCCGAACACCATGTTCCGCGTCGAACTGAGCAACGGTCACGTTGTTACCGCTCATATCTCTGGCAAGATGCGTAAAAACTACATTCGCATCCTGACTGGGGACAAGGTCAAGGTTGAGCTGACTCCCTACGACCTGAGCAAGGGCCGCATTGTTTATCGCGCCCGTTAAGACTCCAGACGCGATCTGACATCTGCATACAGGAAAGCCCCGCCGAGGCGGGGCTTTCTTTGTTGCAGTGTGTCCTTCAGCTCAGAGATCAGACGGCTTCCGCTGGTTCATTCTCATACTCGAACACCAGGTCGTCATCCTTGAGATGGATACGCACCTCGCCGCCATTTTCAGACAGCGCACCGAACAGGATCTGCTCCGCCAGCGGACGCTTGATCTTGTCCTGGATCAGCCGTCCCATGGGACGGGCACCCATCTTCGGATCATACCCTTTCTCGGCAAGCCACAGCTTGGCTTCGTCGTCCACGTGCAGAACCACGTGCTTCTCGTCCAACTGGGCCTGAAGCTCGGTCAGGAACTTGTCGACCACATGGGTAATGACTTCCGGTGACAGGGCACCAAACTGAATGATGGAGTCCAACCGGTTACGGAATTCGGGTGTAAACATCCGATTAATAACCTCCATGCCGTCAGTGCTATGGTCCTGCTCCTGGAAACCGATGGAGCGACGGCTGATGTCCTCCGCGCCCGCGTTGGTGGTCATCACCAGAATCACGTGGCGGAAGTCAGCCTTGCGGCCGTTATTGTCGGTCAGCGTGCCGTGATCCATGACCTGCAGCAGCAGGTTGAATACTTCCGGGTGTGCCTTCTCGATCTCATCCAGCAGCAGCACACAGTGCGGATGTTTGTTGACCGCTTCCGTCAACAGACCGCCCTGGTCAAAGCCGACGTAGCCCGGAGGTGCACCGATCAGGCGTGAGACAGTATGGCGCTCCATGTACTCAGACATGTCAAAGCGCACCAGCTCAATACCCAGCACCTTGGCCAACTGACGAGTGACCTCGGTCTTGCCGACACCGGTCGGACCCGCAAACAGGAAGGCACCATCGGGTTTCTCCGGCGCCTTGAGGCCGGCACGAGCCAGCTTGATGGCGGTTGCCAGAGACTCGATGGCCGCATCCTGGCCGAAAACCGTCATCTTCAGGTCCC
>JAJUHY010000223.1 GCA_029265735.1 Marinobacter segnicrescens
CGCTGACGAAGGTTTGGTGGCTCCAAATCGAGTCAGTGCAACGCGGCTATCAAGCCTCTCAGTGGCTCCCGAAGGGCGCGACGCTGGGGCCTCTGGCCGGTGTTGCCAGCCCTTGATGTGGAACCACCACACCTTCGGCCTGGCGCCTTGGCCAGAGGCCCCAGCGTCACGCAGTAGGTCAACGAATTAACCAGACGGGACACTAGAGTGGTACGCCTTTCATGCTGTCCTTCCGGAAGGAATAGTCGATCAGCATGACCCTGCCACTCCTGACGAGCCTTTGCCAGGCCTCATCAAAATCATCACGCCATTGCGGGGCTTTCCCGCTGACATTGGAAAACAGCCAGGTGGCATCCCGTACCCACATGGGCGTAAAGCGTATGCCGGGCACCGGCTCTGCCAGTAGCAAATCCAGTACGGGTTCCTGATAGTTAAGCAGATATTCGCCCCGCCCGCGCTCCAGCATTTTCAGGGCGGAACGATGATCGACCGTGTTTACGGCACGGAGGACATTATTCTGGCGGAAATAACCGGCCAGGCCGGCATAGTTGTATCCGGTAATGGTGATGAGAGTAGTGCCATACAGATCGCGAAAATGGCGCGGCTGGGGGGTGGAGCCCAGATACCAGACGCCATAGGCGGCCCGTATCGGAACCATTCGGCTTTCCAGCACCTGCTCACCAAGGGCGGGATTGCCGCCGAACCCCTGCCAGACATCAATGGAGCCGCTCTCCAGATAATGGTAAACCCTGGCAGCGGGGAGGTAGATAAACTCCAGCTGGTAGCCCGCTTCTTCAGCTACCAGCCGGGTCAGATCAATAAAGCGGCCGTCAGGCTCGCCGGCCGCATTACGAAACTGGTAGGGCGGGAAGTCCAGATACCCTACCGTCAGCACCCGGTCGCTGCCCGTCGCCATCAACGGGACCAGCAACCAGACTATCAATAGCAACCTTGCCATGGAAACATCCTATAGACTCACAACGATAAACGGCTGTAGCCGGAATCAACATAGGTCCTTGAAAAGGTCCGGTCAATCTCCTCAGATAGCGAGCCAGCCGAAGGTCAGCAGGGCTGTGATGATGTACCGGCCCAGTTTCGCAATGGTGACGATAAGAACAAAGCTGCGAAAGGGCTCCCGCATGATGCCGGCGATGAGCGTCAGGGGATCCCCGATAAAGGGCGCCCAGCTCATCAACAGGCTCCAGCGGCCCCAGCGATGATAGTGACGCTGCGCCTTCTCGAGGCTGGCCTGCTTGAACGGAAACCAGCGCCGATAGCGGAACTTCTCGATATACCGGCCCAGATACCAGTTCACCACGGAACCGAGCACATTCCCGGCCGTAGCGACCAACAGCAGCAACACCACCGAATAGGTATCCGAGACCAACAGGGCGACCAGCAGCGCCTCGGACTGAAAGGGGAAGAACGTGGCCGCCGCGAAGGCAGCCAGGAAAAGACTTCCATATGCGGCCAGATAGCTCATCCGCGAGCATCGGCCGCAAGGGTATCAAAGATTTTCGGCAAATCGTCGGGCACGGGGAACCCCATCTGTTGGTCTTCCCATGCTAGCTTATTTTAGCCGGGCTGAAAGCCTGCCCGGCTATTGTCCGCTCGAGGAATTACCGTTACCACTCCAGCTGCGCCCCGGTCTGATATTCGATCACCCGGGTTTCAAAGAAGTTTTTCTCCTTTCTCAGCGTCGCCTGTTCATCCAGCCACGGCGAAACGTTCTTTGCGCCCGGGAAGGGCTCGTCCAGACCGACCGTTCTGGCCCGGCGGTTGGCCACAAAACGGAACTGCTCGCTGTGGTATTCCGCAGAATAGCCCAGGATGGGGTCCCTAAGAATGTAATTGGCGTAGGCAATTTCCGCTGCTTCCGATTCGTCCCACATTTCCCGGACCGCTTTGGGGTCCAGGGCGATGTTTTCCTCTTCCAGAATCTGATTGACCACTTTCAGGCCGAAGGAAAAGTGCATGGCTTCATCCCGCAGGATGTACTGCAACTGCTCCCCTGTTCCCCGCATCAGGCCCCGGCGCTGCAGCGCGAAGATGGGGCTGAAGCCGTTGTAGAACCAGCACCCCTCAAACACGGCGGCAAAGAACAGGTAGGACATGACAAATTCCTGCAGGTCGTCCCGGTTGCGCAGGTTAAGGTCAGACCGCATGGCGGCATCCAGGCGGCGGTTGGCCATGCGGATCTTGCTGTTGATCTCCGGCACCACGCGGTAACGGTTGTAGATCTCACTCTGGTCCAGGTTGAGGGTGTCAATGCAGTGCTGGTACGCCCAGGTGTGCATGGCTTCCTCGTACACCTGCCGGGCCTGATAGATCTGCAGCTCCGGCGCGCTCATCTTCTCCATCACCGCCAGGCCGATGTTGCGCATGGCAAGGATGTCAGACGTGGTGAGATAAGCCAGTACGTTCTCGTAGACGTGCTTTTCCGCCGGCGTGAGGCGGTGGTGATAGTCATGCACGTCCTGGGACATGTTCACGTCCAACGGCGTCCAGTGGTTCTTGTTGGCGTTCATGAAGTACTCCCAGGCCCAGGGGTACTTGAAGGGCGCCAGCTGGTTGATGTCCGTCTCGCCGTTGATGACGCGCTTGTCGTCCACGTTTACCGGGGCCGGCCCTTCGACGGGGTTGGCCGTGGTCGTGGTATGGGGTTCATTTTCCCAATTGAGCATGATGGTCTCCTAAATCAAAAACGATCCGTTACTGACAGGCCTCACAATCAGGCTCATCGATGGAGCAGACCTTCGGCTGCGGCGCTGCCACCGGCGCGGTTTTCTCAACCCCGGTGGCGCCCAGGGAGCGCAGGTAGTAGGTGGTTTTGAGGCCCCGTTCCCAGGCCAGCTGATACAGCTCATCCAGCTTGCGACCGTTAGGTTCAGCCATGTACAGGTTCAGGCTCTGGGCCTGATCGAGCCATTTCTGACGGCGGGCGGCGGCTTCCACCAGCCAGCGGGCGTCAATTTCAAACGCGGTGGCGTAGCGGGCCTTGAGGTCGTCGGGAATGCGATCAATCTGCTGCACACTGCCGTCGAAGTACTTGAGGTCGTTCACCATGACGTTATCCCACAGGCCCCGTGCCTTGAGGTCCCGGACCAGTGAAGGATTGACCACAGTAAACTCCCCGGACAGGTTCGATTTCACGAACAGGTTCTGGTATGCCGGTTCGATGGACTGGGACACACCCACAATATTGGAGATGGTCGCGGTGGGTGCGATTGCCATCACATTGCTGTTGCGCATGCCGTTACGGGCGACGAGTTCCCGTATCGGGGTCCAGTCAAGGCGGCTGTCCCGGTTCACCGAGAACTCCCCATCCCGACGGTTTTCATGCAGCAGGTCGAGGGAATCGATGGGCAGGATGCCACGGTCCCAGAGGGAGCCTTCATAGCTCTCATAGGTACCACGCTCGCCGGCCAGTTCTGCGGATGCGCGGATGGCGAAGTAGCTGATCTGCTCCATAGTCAGATCGGCGAATTCCACCGCTTCCGGACTGGCGTATGCGAGGCCGAGCTTGTACAGGGCGTCCTGAAAGCCCATCAGGCCGAGGCCCACCGGACGGTGTTTAAGGTTGGAGTTCCGCGCCTGGGGAACGGCATAGAAGTTGATATCAATAACGTTATCCAGCATGCGCACAGCCGTGGTGATGGTGCGCTCCAGCCGTTGTACGTCCAGCTCGCCACCGTCCACATGAGCCGCCAGGTTCACCGAACCCAGGTTGCACACGGCAATTTCGTCGGCGCTGGTGTTAAGGGTAATCTCCGTGCAGAGGTTGGAGCTATGGACCACGCCCTGATGCTGCTGCGGAGAGCGCAGGTTGCACGGGTCCTTGAAGGTGATCCAGGGGTGGCCGGTTTCAAACAGAACCGTGAGCATCTTGCGCCACAGCTGCTTCGCCGAGACTTTTTTGAACAGGGTGATCTGGCCCTGCTCCGCCAGCGCTTCGTAATGCTCGTAGCGCTCCCGGAAGGCGTTGCCGTACAGGTCGTGCAGGTCGCTCACGTCGCTGGGGGAAAACAGGGTCCAGTCTTTGTCGTCCCGCATGCGTTCGATCAGCAAGTCCGGCACCCAGTTTGCCGTGTTCATATCGTGGGTACGGCGGCGCTCGTCACCGGTGTTCTTGCGCAGCTCGAGAAACTCCTCGATATCCAGATGCCAGCTTTCCAGATAGGCGCAGACTGCGCCCTTGCGCTTGCCGCCCTGATTCACCGCTACTGCCGTGTCATTCACCACTTTCAGAAACGGCACCACGCCCTGGCTCTGGCCGTTGGTACCCTTAATGTGTGAGCCCAGCGCACGTACCGGCGTCC
>JAJUHY010000161.1 GCA_029265735.1 Marinobacter segnicrescens
AAAAAGATAGTCAGGGATTATGGCTCAGAAAACTATTAGAGAGCGAGATTTCCACACGAAATGGAAGAGAGCCAGATAAAGGCGCACAAAAAAGCGGCCCGGAGGCCGCCAGGAAGGGGTGTTTAATAAGCTGAGAAACTCTGGCCGGGGTCCGGCACTCACTTACCCAGGTAGCTGCGGTACATCCAGACCGTTTTTTCCTGCTGGGAGATGTAGTCACTCATCAGCGCTACGGTGCCTTCATCATCTGCGTCACCCGCCATGGCCAGCAACTCACGCTGCTTGCCAATCAGCTTGGCGAAGCTGTCGGTGATGTGTCCTACCGCTTCCTTGCCATCAGAAACGTCCTTGCGCTCAGGTACGCTGGAGAGCTCAATGTATGTGCTGTAGGCGTGGGCCGGACGATGGCCAAGAGTCAGGATTCGCTCGGCAACTTCGTCAATTTTTTCCAGCAGGTCGTTATAAAGTTCTTCGAATTTCGCGTGCAGCTCGAAAAAGCTGTCACCCTTGATATTCCAGTGGTACCCGCGAACGTTCATGTAAAAAATCTGGTAGTTGGCCAGCAGTTCGTTCAGGGCTGACGCCAGCTTTTCAGTCTTAGCCTTGTCCAGGCCGATGAAATTCGTACTCATAGTGTCCACTCCTTGATCCAGATGTGATCGACTTAACAACCTACGGTCTACTATAGACTGAGGGCAGAGTTTGAAAAAGCAAGCCTGATCAATACTCATGATAGCCAAGTCGAATGGTGCCAGCACCCAATCATTAGCAGTGACTATCGTGATCAGTGAACAAACCTACTTAACAACAGTTCTCATTTGCGATTTAATGATTGTAACACTTGGATCAGCGGAGATAACCATGAGCGCACTGAAACTGTTTGTTCACAACCACAACGGCAATGACCAGTCCCTGATGAAAACGGTGACCTTTGCCCTGACCCACTTTACGGTAGCGTTTACCGTTGCCTACCTGCTCACTGGCGATATTCTGATCGGCAGCCTTATTGCCATGGTTGAGCCGGCGATTAACACCGTGGCCTACTTCTTCCACGAAAAGTTCTGGGCTCGCCGGCAGCAACGCCGGCAACCCGCGGTGTTACTGGCCTCTACAGGCCGGTAATGGCTCTGGTGAGGAGGTCGTGGGGCTGGATCTGAAGGTTCCGCCCGCGCTCATGACACGGCCTCCTCAGCTACCTGGTCCACAATCCAGACTTTGCTGAGCGTACTCAGGCCCCAGGCTGAGGCGATATCTGAGATCCCGTAACGCGGTTCTCACCCCTTCCTCAATCACCGGATGATAGAACGGCATTTCCAGCATTTCGGTTACAGTCATTCGCTGCTGGACCGCCCAGGCCAGTAAATGCCCGATATGCTCCGCCGACGGGCCGAACATCTCCGCGCCCATGAACAGACCGCTGCCGTGCTCACCGTAGACCCTCAGTAACCCTTTATTCTTGCCAATAACCCTGCTTCTGCCCTGATTTTCAAAAGAAACAGTTCCCACTGCAAACCGTCCCCGGCAGTCTTCATCGACCTGATGGATGGTCTTACCCACCGTCGCAATCTGGGGATCAGTGAAAACCACAGAAAGGGGCGCACGGCGCAGGCCCGCCAGCACTTCCGGATATTGCCCTGCATTGGTGCCGGCGATACGGCCCTCATCCGCGGCCTCATGCAGAAGGGGCACCTCAGCGTTGACGTCACCAGCAATAAAAATATGGCTGTCTCCGCAGCGCAGAGTATAGCGATCGAACAGGGGCAGTCCGTGCTTGTCCAGTTCCAGGTCCGCGTTCTGGAGATCGAGATTATGGACATTTGGCTTTCGGCCAGTGGCGGCCAGCAGGTAATCGAAGGTTTCTGTCACTGCTTCTTCAGCACCTTTATGCTCTGCAAAGGTAACGGCCACGCCTTTATCCGTCAGTTCGATCTTTCGGGTATCCGCCTCGGGATGCAGGGGAAACTCTTCATTGAATACCCGATACGCACACTGGCGGATTTCATCATCCTGAATGGGACCGATCGATCCCCCGGAGCCGAACATGCGCACGCGCACACCGAGGCGACTGAGGGCCTGGCCGAGTTCCAGCCCGATCACGCCGGGGCCGAACACGGCCACCGATTCCGGCAGGTCCTGCCACTCAAACACGTCGTCGTTAACGATCAGCCGATCGCCGGCAGCTTTGAAGGAGTCGGGAATTGACGGACTGGAGCCGGTAGCGATTACAATGCGGTCGGCCTCGACTTCCAGGCCATCGCCCACCGCCAGCCGGTGGGGGGAAAGGAACCTGGCATGACCGCGGATGAGATGGTCCTCGGGCATTTCATTGATGGCCTCAAGCACCGTGCCCACAAAGCGGTCCCGCTCTGTTCTCACTCGCTCCATAACGGCAGGCCCATCAACTCGGATTTCCTTGGCCTGAATACCAAAGAGATCCCCGCGGCGGGCATTGTAGGCGGCATCAGCGGCAGCAATCAGCAGTTTGCTGGGCATGCAGCCAACCCGGGCACAGGTGGTGCCGAAATGAGCCCCCTCGATCAGCACCAGGTTATCGGTAAACCGGCGTGCGGCACGATACGCGCCCATACCAGCGGTACCGGCTCCGATAATGGCCACATCCACCTTGCGCTTGTCCATTGACGATCTCCTTCCTTATCACGGTCTCGTGACTTGTCTGGACTCCAAGGATAGCTGCTTCTCCGCAGACCTGTCTCGAAGCAGACCTTACAGAGAACGCAGCAGTGCTTCCGTCTGGGCCCAGCCCAGACAGGGGTCGGTAATGGACTGGCCGTAGTTCAGCTCGTCGCCGTCGTCTTGCCGCCCCTGCTCAAGGAAGCTTTCAATCATCAGGCCGCAGATCGCCTTGTTCCCGGCCCGGCGCTGGGCCATGACCTCACGGGCGATGTCCGGCTGCCGCTCGGGCTGCTTGCAGGCGTTGTCATGACTGCAATCCACCATCACCGCCGGGCTCACACCGGCCGCGGTCAGGGCTTCAACCGCAGCGGAAATACTGTCGGCGTCGTAGTTGGTAATCCCGCGACCGCCACGCAATACAAGGTGCGTGTCCGGGTTGCCTTTCGTGGTGATCATGGCCGGCTGGCCGGCAGCATTAACTCCAAGCCGGTGGTGCCCGTGAGCAGCGGACTTCATGGCATTCACCGCGACGCCAACCGAGCCATCGGTGCCATTCTTGAAACCGGTTGGCATGGGCAGACCACTCACCAGCTCCCGGTGAATCTGGGATTCCGTAGTCCGGGCGCCGATGGCGGTCCAGCTCACCAGATCGTCCAGGTAGTCCATGGCCATCGGGCTCAGGGCTTCGGTGGCCAGGGGCAGGCCCAGATGGGCCAGGTTTACCAACAGCCGACGGGACCGGGTCAGTCCGGCAGCCAGGTCGCCTTCCCCGGTCCGCTCCGGATCGTAAAGCAGCCCTTTCCAGCCCACGGTGGTACGGGGCTTTTCAAGGTAGGCCCGCATGACGACCAGCATGTGATCACTGACCTCATCCGCCAGCGCTGCCAGGCGCTCACCATATTCCAGTGCGGCCACTTCATCGTGGATTGAACAGGGGCCGATCACCATCAGTATGCGGTCATCACGACCCTGCAGAATGTCGCGGATAGCTTTCCGCTGACGCTCAATCTGGGCTGTCAGGTAAGCGGGTGCCGGTATTTCGGCCCGAAGCTGCGCGGGCGTGGGCAGGGCAATAGCGTCGGGCTGCGAAGGCTCAGTTTCAGCGGTGTCCACGGGATGAGCCTCCTGCGTGATCTGGGCATCCAAGGGCATATTCATGTTATTAATCCTTTCTCTACCGTATCAAACAAAAAAGCCCCGGCTGGGAGGCTACCAGTCGGGGCTTTATTTCTTTGTCCGGTGGCAGCCTGGGGTCGGTGCCGGGCTGCCTTTTCCTGAGTCTTTCTTGGGTGTGCTACAGGCGGCCTCGGCTCTGGCTAAAATAAAAGCCATAACCAAACCACCAGAAATACACCGCAGCACCCGCCGCCGCATTCGCGGAGCGTGTCGTAACATTCAATTGACAGGGTGCATGAGTCGTCTTCATGCTTTCAATATACTCTCTGAGTTTCGCGCATTGCAACCGGCATTGACAAAATAATGCGGAGTTTACCTACATGATCAGTCGTCGCTTCCGGATTCTTCCGATTTTTGTGATTGCCATACTGATGCCAGCACTAGCGGTCAGTGCACCCATTAACCGCACGTTTACCCTGGAGAACCGGGCGGCGGCACAGGTCGCTGAGCAGCTGCGGGCACTCTATTCCCCGGACGAGCTGACACTCATGACTCAGGGCGGCCAGCTTGTGGCCCGGGGCGAACCTGCGGTGCTTGATGAAATCAGTCTGTTGATTGGCACCATGGATGTAGCACCGGTACAGCTGCGCATCACCGTGCGCAGCAGTGGTCAGGAAATGGGCAAGCGCCAGGGCGGCGGGATCAGCAGCCACAACAATGTTGTCACCCTCAGCGGCCAGAACCGCACTATTTCAACCCAGTCCAGCCAGCAGCGACACATTGTGGTTCAGGATGGGCAGTCAGCCCATATCAGTGATGGCCAGGTTCGAACACTACCTCTTGCCGTCCGCGGCGGACGCAACCCGGCGGCCATCTATCAGCAAGTGGATATCCGCAGCGGTTTTATTGTCACCCCGCAGCGGATATCCGATCAGCTGATCGAGCTCAGTATTACCGCTTTCGAAAATACCCCGGATTCGGGCATGGCGGGTTACCAGACCGATGCCGTGGTGACCCAGCGTCGGGTAGCCCCCGGCGAGTGGGTGGAGATGGGCGGCACCACGCAAAGCCAGACCAGTCAGCAGTCAGGTATTACCTATCGGGTTGGTGGTGACCAGAGCAGCCACCAGAACTTTTCCGTCAAGGTCGATATCCTGTGATGCCACCCAGGGCTCAGGAGCGTTGCCAGACCTCAATATGGTTGCGCCGGTCGACGGTATAGTCGCGATCGCCAGGCAGAGCTCCGGCCAGGCCCCACCCGGTCAGGGCGCTCATTACCCGCTCTTGTTCAGTCGCAGATGCCATCGCCAGCATGTCGTCCGCCTTGCGCAGGATGTAGAGCAGATACGGCTGTACACCCACC
>JAJUHY010000232.1 GCA_029265735.1 Marinobacter segnicrescens
ATGATGTCGAACTTGCCTATCCCGAGCTTTTCCCAGTTAATGGTCCCCGTTTCAGCCCAGGGGTCGCCATTAGGCGCCGGATGTTCTGCCTCCTGCTCCCTGACCTCTTCTTCCACCTTTTCCTCCGGCGTGGCAGGACCATTCGACGGATCAGCAGCCCGGCGACCACCAAAACTTTTCAGAGCCTCCCAGTCAAACCACCTGGACGTCATGTCCCGGAAGCGCCCTACCCACTCTTCCAGATCACTGTCATGGTCATCAACATCGAACGCCGAATCCGGCAGTCGCCTGCCAAGGCCGGTATCGTCTTCACCGCTCAGGTTAACCGCAAATACCAGGTCCGCATGGGCGGAAATGGTTGGCATGATTGGCAGTGGGTTCAGCAAGGCACCATCGACCAGCACACGGCCGTTCATGACGACCGGCGTGATAACTCCGGGGATTGCGATAGACGCTCTTATGGCACGATCCAGCGGGCCTTCCTGAAACCAGATTTCCTTATGACCAAGCAGGTCTGTAGCCACCGCAGTATAGGCGATGGGCAACGTCTCTATGCGAGTGTCCCCGAGCATTTCCCGGACCACCGAAAATACTTTCTCGCCCCGGATGGCACCCACCGAGTTGAGCGTGATGTCGAGCAGCCGCAGCACATCAAACTGCCGCAACCCGGTGACCCAATCCTTGTAGGCCTGCATCTTGCCTGCCGCGTAGATGCCGCCGATCAAGGCGCCCATTGAGCAGCCAGAAATCGCGATGATGTCATAGCCGCGCTCATTCAAAACCTCACTGGCGCCAATATGGGCATAGCCCCGGGCACCGCCGGAGCCCAGGGTCAGCGCAACCCGTGGCCGCCCGGGTATTCCGCAAGGATGCATGTCCTGCTGACCGGCCTTGACCACGCCGGTTTTCTCGGGCTCCCCTATCTGCTCGACCAGAGACGTGACCGGCGTCTTAGCCATCACCATCACCCTCCTCCGGTGGCGCTATGACCAACAGCTCGATGCGGTTCTCAGGACGCTCGGGGGTAGTGAATCGGACCATTGGCCCGATCGCGTGAATAATATGACGGGAGCTGGACAGTCCGGACCGGGCCAGCAGTCGAGACATGGTGTTGGCGGCCCGCTCAGCCCGTTCCACTGCGGCTTCCAGGGTTTCCCCGGGTTCCAGCCCCGAAAACGCAGCGATGACCACGCGGGAATCCGGCACGGCGGTCATGCGCTCCAGGATGCGCCGGGTTTCGCCGTCCCAGTCCAGGCGCACGCTGATACCACCATGCCAGGGGACGATCAGTGGACCCGCCAGGCGGCTGGGCTTGCCGAGCAGTCCTTTCAGGGACGCCTCGTCGCTCAGCTGGAGCTGTTCGAGCCAGACATATTCACGTTGATTGCCACGGGTTACGGTATAAAGCACAACCAGCCAGCGTTGACCTTCCCGGTCTTCAAACCCGGCCACCAGATAATCCTGACGGGCATCGCGACCGTACAGCATGGCCTGGCCGAAAACCTGGTTCGCCCAGACGTTACTGCGGCCGCACTCCCGCCCCGAACACTGGAAAAGGATGGCCGCATTGCGGGTCTGCAACTGCTCCAGATACCAGCGCCAGGCGTCCTGCCGGGTTATCCCGGGGGCGATTTCAAGCAGACGTCCGGAACCCTCTACCGCCAGCCGCTCGGACCGCTCCGCCCGTAATTCCGAACCTACTTCGCGAATCGGGCTGAGCATGACCTGATGGAACGCCGACGAGATGATCCGCTCATCCTCAAGCTCCGCCTGGGGAAAGTCCATCAGTACCTGGTTCTGGGCCAGGGTCAGCGATGGTAGCAGCAGAATCATCGCCAGCGTCACAGCCCTTCCCACGGAGGTCGGGATACTGGAGCAACTGGTCGGCATAAAACACCTCATCGTTCGCTCAGAAAGGACCGGATGCTGTCATTAACTGCGGTCACATCACCATCAAGATGGCAATGGTGCCCGCCTTCTGCATCAAGGCGTCTGACGTTATTCAATGCACTGAAGCGTGGCTGCCACCGCTCCGGGTCGGTCAGCAGACCCTGGCGTGCGCCGATCAGCAGTGTCGGAGCTTCTACCGCCTTGACCAGCGCCATTACCTGATCCTCGGTGAACATCATCACCGACGGATGGCGTAATCTTGGGTCGGTCCGCCACTGAAGCCCGTCAGGAGTCTCCTTAAGGTTGCGGGACAACAGCATCCGGGCCGTCTCTTCCGACAGCGCGTTACGACCACGGGTACGAAGGCGGGCTGCTTCTTCAAGGGTAGCGTATGTATTGCCGGCATTGGAGCCGGATAGCCGCTTCTGGATACTGCGGCGCAACTGACTGACCACTTCATCGGCCGCTTTTGAGATGGGCCCCAGGCTGTCGATCATGACCAGGCGCCTCACCTTTTCCGGAAACGCTCCGGCCACCAGCATGGCGACGATCCCGCCCAGGGAGTGGCCCACCAGATCCACCGTTTCATGATCGGCAAAATGGGTCTCCAGCAGTTCCACCACATCGGAGACGTAATCTACCAGCAGGTAACTTTGTCCAGAGGGACGATGGTCGGAATGGCCGTGGCCGGCTTGATCGACAGCCCATACCGGACCAAGACCTGTCAGCACCGGCGCCAGCTTGACATAGCTCAGGCTGTTATCCAGCCAGCCGTGCAGGAGGATAATCGGACGCTCACTGGAAGCATCCGGCGCTGCGGGCCAGTGCAATCCGGCCATGGTGATGTGCTGGAGCGGCCAGCGGACTTCGGAAAACAGACGCTCGGCTTCGGGCAAGGGGCCCGGAGACAGGGATAAAGTCATCTCAGGCTGTTCCTTACATGGTATGGGTGGGGCGATCCGAATTCAGGGAACCGGCAAGATAAGCCTCGATTTTGGTCCTCGCGGTCTCATCCTCACCGTTGAACTGGACCCCGATACCCGCTGCCCGATTACCCTGGGCACCCCGGGGGGTAATCCAGACCACTCTACCGGCCACGGGGATTTTCTCGGGCTCATCCATCAGGTTCAGCAACAGAAAGACCTCGTCCCCCAGCTGATACGGCTTCTGGGTCGGAATGAACAGACCGCCCTGGCGGATATAGGGCATATAGGCGGCGTAGAGTACCGCCTTGTCTTTGATGGTCAGGGTCAGAATACCGCTTCGAGCGCCAAAACCAGGACCCATGGTGTTCCTCCAGCTATTGTCATTTTTTGAGATTACCGGGCGTGTGGTGCTGCGTCACCCGCCCCGACGGCCTTTTCTTACTTTCATATACAGCCAGCCAGTTATGACGGGCGAACTATACGTTTTCTTCTGGGCATCAGTCCGCGCCACTGGATCAGCAAGCGATCGGTCTCGAGCTCCGGGTTTACGTTGTTCACCAGTGCCCGCCTGGAGTCCCGGATAGCATCCAGCAACCGGTGAGCACGCCATGGCTGATTGGCCGTTGCCAGGTATCCTACCACCTCGGCAATGCCCGGGTCGCGGGCGCTGCCCCCTGCTGACACCCGGGCCAGATCGTTTACCCAGCCTTCCATCAGATTCAGCGTCGCCTCATGGCCCAGCTCGCGGAATGCCCGGGCGGCTGCGGCGACGGTGAGCTGACCTTTCATGAATTGCCGGAAAGCCTCCAGCGCCTCGTCCCGCTGTGCCAGAAAACCGCTGTCGAGCAGTTCCAGCGCCAGTCTTGGTGCACCACCTGCCAGCACAAGCGCCAGGGACTGGCGTTCTTCCGGAACGGGCTCCTGCTCATTTGTGTTTCGGCCCTTCAGCTCCGCTGCGAGCCAGACGGCCGCGTCCTGTGCCGGTGGCGTTGCCAGCGGAAGCAGACGACAGCGGGACCGGACGGTTGGCAGCACCGGGCGGCCGGTTTCCTGCAGCAGCAGCAGAACCACATCAGCAACCGGTTCTTCCAGGGTTTTCAGCAAGGCGTTGGCGGCATTGATATTGAGCTGGTCGGTCCGGTCGATAATGGCAACCTTGACGCCGGCAACCTGTGGCGATGCGACCGCAAACTGGGACAGGGCCCGTACCTGATCGATACGGATCATGCGGGAGTTTTCCGGCTGATAGACGCGGATATCCGGGTGGGAATTACCGTCAATCAGCTGGCATTGGCGGCATTCCCCGC
>JAJUHY010000335.1 GCA_029265735.1 Marinobacter segnicrescens
AATTGTCCCATATGGGGCTAAAAAAGCAATCATCTGCCGGTCCTGCTGGGGTATCATATCCCCATCGATTGGATCCTTCGTCAGTAATAAGGGCAGACTCATGGCTTTTGACCACACCAAGTACATTCCTTTCCAACCCGTGCGCAAGACTGACCGGCGCTGGCCGGATAAGGTTATTGAAAAAGCACCGCTGTGGTGCGCCGTCGATCTGCGGGATGGTAACCAGGCGCTGGTCAAGCCCATGACCGTGGCCCAGAAGCAGCGTCTGTTTGATCTGCTGGTGAAGGTGGGTTTCAAGGAAATTGAGATCGGCTTCCCCGCAGCCAGCCAGCCGGACTTCGACTTCTGCCGTAAGCTGATTGAAGAAGACCGCATTCCGGATGATGTACGCATCCAGGTTCTGACCCAGGCCCGGCCCGAGCTGATTGAGCGCACTTACGAAGCCCTCGAGGGCGCCAAGCGCGCCATTGTTCACGTCTATAACTCCACCTCTACCGTACAGCGGGAGCAGGTGTTCGGTATGGACCGGGAGGGCATCAAGCAGATCGCGGTCAACGGTGCCCGCCTCGTGCAGGAGCACGCTGCCCGCTATCCTGACACCGACTGGACTTTCCAGTATTCACCGGAGAGCTTCACCGGAACCGAAATGGACTATGCCGTGGAAGTGATCGACGCGGTGACCGACGTGTGGCGGCCGGATCAGGGCCAGAAGGTGATCATCAACCTACCCGCCACGGTGGAAATGTCCACCCCGAACGTCTTTGCCGACCAGGTGGAGTGGGTCTGCGACCATATCCAGCGTCGTGAGCACATTGTTATCAGTGTGCACACCCATAACGACCGGGGTTGCGGTGTCGCCGCGGCGGAGTTGGCGGTAATGGCCGGTGCTGACCGGGTCGAAGGCACCCTGATGGGCAACGGTGAGCGTACCGGCAATATGGATCTGGTCACCATGGCCATGAACCTGTACAGCCAGGGCATTGATCCTACTGTGGACCTGTCCAATATGGCCGAGATTACCGATGTGGTAGAGGCCTGTACCGAGATTTCCACCCATCCGCGGCATCCTTATGCCGGCGAGCTGGTCTTTACGGCCTTCTCCGGTAGCCATCAGGATGCGATTCGCAAATGCCTGGCTTATCGCAAGGAAGGTGACAAGTGGAACGTTGCTTACTTGCCGATTGATCCGAAAGATCTGGGGCGGCGCTACGAAGAGGTGGTGCGTATTAACAGTCAGTCCGGCAAGGGCGGTGTTGCGCACGTGCTGGAGCGGGACTATCAGATCAGCCTGCCGCGCTGGTTGCAGATCGAGTTCAGCCAGTGCGTTCAGAAAGAGGCCGAGACAGATGGGGGCGAGGTTGATTCCCACACCATCCACCGGTTGTTCGAAGACCGGTACCTGGCCGTGAACAGCGCCTGGCGCCTGAGCACCTATGACCTGCGTCGGGATGATGAAGGCGTTACCGCAACGGTCCGGTTTGGCGATCAGGCTACCGAACTGAAAGGGCAGGGGTTGGGCGCCGTTGAGGCGGTGGCCGCAGCGCTGCAGAAGACCTATGGCATCAAGTTGGCGGTAGAGGCCTATGACGAGTTTGCTCTGGGAGAGGGCACCAATGCCAATGCCATGGCCTGTATCCGGATCGTCGTCGATGGTGAAGTCTACAGCGCTGCAGCGCTGGCAGAAGACACCACTTCTGCGACCTTGCAGGCATTGCTTTCAGCAGTGGGCAATCATGTAGGTGTGCCCCAGGCTGTATCGACCGAGCCCGCCTGAGGTTCAGCCCGGGATAGTGGAACTGGTGCAGACCAGTTCCCGCAAACAGAAAAGCCGGCAAACGCCGGCTTTTCTGTTATCCAAAGCCCGTGAGGGGCAATGGACGAAAAACATAACCTTACATCGGGGTTACGTTTTCCGCCTGGGGACCTTTCGGACCCTGAGTCACGGTGAACTGAACCTGCTGGCCTTCGGCCAGGGTACGGAACCCGCTAGCATTGATTGCGCTATAGTGAACAAACACGTCACTGCCACCGTCCTGGGCGATAAAGCCGAAACCCTTGGACTCATTGAACCACTTTACGTGGCCGGTTTTTGTATCAGACATTGATCTTTCCTGTGTTTCCTAACGTTGTGCCCTCACGGGACTTTCATTAGTGCCGCTCTCCGGTCAGCCGCGTGAACCCGACAGCCAGATGACCGACACAGTGGTGCTGGGATAGGTCAGTTGTACTGAGGGAAGGAGTGACCGAACGTCTGGAAGGCAGAGCGTTGAAACACTTTCACTTAATACCGCTGTCTGTCCACAGCAAATTTCAGTATAGACCGAGTTAAAGAGGCGTCAAAGATTTTTTAGGTCTACTGACGCCCCGTTTTTTCAACGAAATCAGCGTGCTTTTATTGTGCTCGCGTTTATGGCTCGGTCAGCGCCTCAGGCGCTCGCTGATCTCGTCAAGAATGGCCGGGTCATCGATCGTCGACGGCGGAGTCCAGGGCTCTCCATCCGCGATCTGACGGATAACTCGCCGCAGAATCTTGCCGGATCTCGTCTTGGGCAGCCGGTCGACGACAATGGCCCGGCGG
>JAJUHY010000323.1 GCA_029265735.1 Marinobacter segnicrescens
AGGTCCTGCGCCAGCGCCTGATCTGCCCGGGGATCCTCACTGCGGGGCCGGGTACCCTTGATGGGTTTGCTGATAATGTGCCCATTGCGGATTTCAAAGAACAGTTCTGGCGACACGCTCAGTAACTGCCAGCTACCAGTGTCCAGATAACCGCCGTAGGGTACGGGTATTGCCTTCATCAACGCCTGCCAGGCTGACCAGGGAGCCCCGGAGTAACCGCCCGTAAACTGCTGGGAGAGGTTCACCTGGTAACAGTCACCTGCCCGGATGTACTCCAGCACTCTTGCGACTCCGTTCTGATATTCCGCTGGCGTAACAGTGGGCTGGAAATCCTCGGTAATGTGGAACGATTCCCGTGGCTCAGGCTGGTGGTTATCCAACAGGGAAAGAATACGGTTGCGGACTGAGTCCGGGCAGGCCGGGTCGAAGGTCAGGGCTGCTGCGGGGCTCCTGGGAAGGTCAACGGTCTGTCCGCCGCGAACGTCCAGACGCCAGAGATAGAGGCCTGCCCAGCCAACGGTCGCCGGCATGGGCCCAGTACCGTGGAATCCCGGCACCGTATGGCATCCGGCTTCGTAAAACAGACTCCCGGCAACGAATCCGGCCCGGTCAGGACCGGCAATCCCGGCGTGGCCAGAGCGGATCGAGTCCATGGCTTTGGTAAAGCCAGAACCATCTGCTGGTAGATGCCAGTGATGGTCGGGCAGGGCGCTGTAGCGGCGAAGATCATGCTCCGCATCAACCAGGCACAGAAAACCGTCCAGCTCCGAGAGAGCAGTGACCAGGTCGTCAATTTTTGAGGTCGGCACTGAGTAGTGGTTCGACATTGGTGAACCTGACAGAAAAATGGGCTGTGCATGATACCCTATTACCATCGCCAGCCTGAACCTGCCGCGATTGAATGGTCCGGCTGACCCCTGTTGCTGTTCATGGTGAAGAATCCCTTGCTGTCCACCATTCGCTCACACATCCGCAGACGCTGGCGGTCCTGGGCCAACCGGCGTACACCGGCCCAGGACCGCCGTCAGTTTGATCGTCGCTCCATATTCATTCTGCCCACCACAGCCGGGGTGGTCTTCGGGCTGCTGCTGGTGGTGATGCTGCTGACGGGAATTAATTACCAGAACAGTCTGATTTATTTGCTCACGTTTTTGCTAGGGGCACTTTTTGTCGCCGCCATGCATCAGACCCACAACAACCTGAACGGTCTCGAGCTGACACTTATACAGGCGGGTGAAGGCTTCGCCGGCGATCCCATCCCGTTCCGCTTCGCCTTTCAGGCGCCCCGGGACGCCACCGCCATCGAACTTACCGACGAAGCGGGTCAGTCGGTCATGGTATCGGTACCGGGTCAGGATCGGGCCGAAGGCATCCTGCAGATACCCAGTCGTGAGCGGGGTTACCTGCGCCCTGACCGGGTGCGGGTAGAGACCCGTTTTCCGTTCGGATTATTAAAGGCCTGGTCCTGGTTACGGCCCGTCACCGCGGCGCTGGTGTATCCGCGACCGGTTCCACCGCCGCACTTTCCCGAAGGCATGGCGGATGCTGGCGAAAACGATATCGCCCCCGTTGGCCTCGGGCAGGACCAGGTGGAGTTGCGGCCCTGGCGAGCCGGTGACCTCAGTGCCAGAGTCGACTGGAAGCGCTATTCCCGCAATGGTGAAATGGCCGTGGCTGACTGGCAGGGGGAGCGGGGCAGTCCCCGGTGGCTGGACTTCGACGGTTTTCCCGGCGTCGACCACGAGCTTCGACTGAGCTATCTGACGGCGCTGGTGCTTGAGCGGGACCAGGCGGGTGAACCCTGGGGGCTGCGCCTGCCGGGGCTTTCCATTGATCCTGATCTTGGCCCTCGCCACCGCCGCGAGTGTTTGCAGGCCCTGGGCGCCTGGCGCCGGCAGCCTCCGGCAGGAGTGAGTGACTGATGGCGGCCCTGTCGGTATTTCCAACGCGGGCACTGACGTGGCTTCTCGCCGGTTTTGTGGTGCTGTTGCTGCCGCAATGGGACCGGCTGCCGCTCTGGCTGATGGTGGCTTGTCTGGCCCTTGCCGGCTGGCGATGGCTAGCACATCTTGGCCGGGTCCGGCTACCGGGTCGGTGGCTGCGCCTGGCTGTCATGGGGGCGCTGATCGCTGTCTATGTGGTGACGGTGCAGGGGCGTTTCAGCGTTGACACTGCCGCGTCGTTTTTTGTGCTGGCGGTGGGGCTGAAATGGCTGGAGACAGAGCACTCCCGGGATTTCTTTGTTGTTTTCTTCATCCTGATCTATCTGGCCACGGTCAATTTTCTGTTCCGGCAGGATATCGGCTGGTCCCTGCTTACGCTGTCCGGTGTCGCCGTGATTCTGGTGGCCCTGCAGCTGCTCCATGCGCCGGCGGGTAGCCGACAGGCTGCCACCAGCGGCTTGCGCCGTCTGGGCATGATGCTGGTGAAAACCTTGCCGGTGGTGATCGCGCTGTTCGTCTTTTTTCCCCGCATGGCCCCATTGTGGAGTGTGCCTCTGGTTTCTGATCAGGCCCGTACCGGGCTGTCCGACACCATGACCCCGGGAGATATTTCTCGTCTGGCCCAGAGCAGCGAACGGGCTTTCCGGGTCAGTTTCGGTGGCGAGATTCCGCCTCACCGGGATCGCTACTGGCGGGCCCTGATCCTGGACCGGTTCGACGGCAACACCTGGAGCCAGTGGCAGCAGGAATCCCGGCGTCGGCTGGGACGGGTGGACAGGGATGCGGGAA
>JAJUHY010000035.1 GCA_029265735.1 Marinobacter segnicrescens
ATCTGTCGCTTGGCGGCGACAACTCTACGGTAATTTACGGACCATTAAAACCCCACCGATCCGCCTTTCGCCGGAAGAATTTCAGGCTTTCTCTCTGCCTAACATGGCTGGAAAAAAGATAGATATTGAGGTGAACGGCACCTTCATAGGCTCGGGACGGGCTGACGTAACAATTGCTCTTATTGATGACCAAGGGGTTTCACAAGAAATCCTTAGTAGAAAGGATATCAACGTGAGCGCCGGGCAGCTCGCGTCTACTCGTGCTCGTGGTCGCGTCAGATTGCTAACGCCGAAAGATGAGAAGAGTCATTAATATGGCCTCTGCTTTCCCCATCACCCGCTTTTTTGGCCGCGTCAGTCTTCTTATGGCGCGACTTATAGCGATAGGCGTTTCAATTGCTCTATTGACGGTCCCGCTCACCGGTAGTGAGTTTCGACAGTTCGGTGACGAGATATACGGGCCAGACGCGCCCTTGATGGGGTTAAACATTCTCGATTTTCTAATGCAGCCATGGTTGACAGTCGTGCTGGCATTGGGAATGCTCACCTGCCTCTACATGCGTTTTCGCATAATTGCGGTTGAACGTCGCCTGGTAGCCGACCTTTCCTACCTCCTTACCGTAACCGCGGCTATGGTGATGCTCCAGGTCGCGTTCTATCATCCCGTTCTGGGTGCCTCTTCCCTCTAAGGGATAACGGGCAAGGTTGACCACTACACCTGCCTATTTTTCGGCAAACCGGAAAAGCATTATTTTTAACTCGCCAGAGGCAACCTGACGCCACTGTCCTGACCAGTAGACTCAGTCCGAAAATCCCTAAACCAACAGATCAGGAACTGCTTTCTTCTTCCGTAGCCTGAGCCGGCTTCGGTTCGCTGGCTTCGGTGGTCTTCTTGACCGCGTGGAAGTCATAGGTGGTGAAGACTTCCGTCAGGATCGCCTGTTCAATGGCACTGCGCTGGGACGGGCGGCAGGGGAAGCGGACTACCAGGTGGATTTCGCCGGCCACGGGCACCTGGATGCTGACTCTGGGGTCGACGACGGGTACTTCCAGGCCGCGACGGTCGCCCAGGCGGCGCATGTAGCGACGGGCCGTTTCCAGGAACGGGCTGCACTGGGACCGGGTGACGTCCAGCAGGACTTCCTGGGCCAATTGCCAGTTGTCCTCCCGCTTGAAAGGCACGGTGAATACATGCAGCACGTAGTCTTCGGTGAAGCTTTCGTTAATGACCGGTTCGGATACAAACAGCGAGTTGGGGATGATAGTGGCGCGGCCGGTACGCTGATGGGTGAGCTTGCCGGGGCCGACTTCCAGAATGGTTGTTGCAAGCAGGTTCTGGTCGATCACATCGCCACGAAAATCCTTCACCTGAATCCGGTCGCCGATATCGAAGGATCGCGTACCGCCCTTTACCAGGGTTCCCATAAAGCACAGGATCAGCTCCTTGGTGGCCACTACGAAGGCGACGGCAATGGCCACAATGGACAGTGCGAGAGTGCGAAGCTCTTCGCCCCAGATCATGACCAGGCCCAGCAGGAAGATCAGGATAAGGCCATTGCGGGTCTGTACCAGCCATTTCCGCCGCAATTCGGTCGACTGGATGCTTGAGCGAATCAGCTTGGATAGAACGGCCCGGGTCACCAATATAATAAGAAGCAGCGCGACCGTGGTGCCCAGCAGGCGTATGGCGGGTATCGAAAAATTAAGCTGACTGATGCTGTCGGCAATCTGTTCCAGCACTGCTATCGCTCCTCGCCCCAGCGGGGCACCAGGGTCTGAGGCAGGCCCAGATGATCCAGCAGCCTGGCCACGATAAAGTCCACCAGGTCGTCTACCGACGCCGGATTATGGTAGAAGCCGGGGCTGGCCGGCATGATGACCGCCCCCATTCTGGTCAGTTTGAGCATGTTCTCCAGGTGAATCTCCGAATAGGGGGCTTCACGTGGGACCAGTATCAGCGGACGCCGCTCTTTCAGCGCCACATCCCCTGCCCTTTCGATCAGATTATTGCTGGCTCCTGTCGCCAGCGCAGACAAAGTGCCGGTACTACAGGGGCAGATCACCAGCGGCACTCTGGCCCCGGAGCCGGACGCCGGCGGCGAGAACCAGTCTTCGTGTCCGAATACTTTTAACTGACCGTCACGGGCTCCGGACCATTCCTGCAGCACAGCCAGTGCCCCGGATGTGGAAGCCGGCAGCCGCACTGCGGTCTCGGTAGCAATAACTACCCGTGCCGCCTTGCTGACCATGATATTGACCCGACAATCCAGCGCGACAAGACACTGTAGCAGGCGCAATCCGTACTGGGCGCCAGAGGCGCCGGTAAACGCCAGATTGATCGTAGGATTATCAGCCGTCATGGCCGGATTTCTCCTCCAGACGCGAAATCAGCTTCTGATGGATGCCACCGAAGCCGCCATTGCTCATCACCACAACATGGCATGGACGGGAGACCTCTGCCAGCACCAGTTCCACAAGGCCTTCAATGTCGGCCGCGACCTGGTGCCGTGGCGGAGTTGAATCCCCGCTGTCAGCCCCGCTCACCAGCTCACTCAGCCATTCTGCACGGCTGATATTGGCCCAGATCACCCGGTCCGCAAGGCCGGCGCTGTCCAGTAGCCGGTCACGGTGGACACCCTGCTGCATGGTATTGGAACGCGGCTCAATCAGGGCGATGATCCGTTCATCACCTACCTGATTGCGCAGCCCTTCCAGGGTGGTTTCGATGGCCGTAGGGTGATGGGCAAAATCGTCGTAAACCCGGACGCCACTGACGTCCGCCAGCAGTTCCATACGACGCTTCACGCCACCAAACCGGTTCAACGCCGCCACGGCATGGTCCGGCGTGACGCCAACATGCCTTGCAGCGGCGATGGCAGACAGCGCATTACGCACGTTATGCAGCCCGGTCATGTTCCAGTTCACCGCGGCAATCGGCTGCTCACCGTGAAGCAGCATAAATGAGGAGCCATCGTCCTTCAGCAGCTCAGCCCGCCATTTCGGCGTGTCGGCTTCACTGCCAATAGCCGTAGTCTGGACCGGACTCCAGCAGCCCAGCTCCAGCGCCCGGTCCAGGTGTGGGTCGACCGCCGGCCGGATGATCGCGCCGTTGGCGGGAACAGTGCGCACAAGATGATGAAACTGCCGCTCAATGGCCTCGACGTTTTCGAAAATATCTGCGTGGTCGAATTCCAGGTTGTTCAGAATGCAGGTATGAGGCCGGTAGTGTACGAACTTGGAGCGCTTGTCGAAGAAGGCACTGTCGTACTCAGCCGCTTCGATAACAAAGAAGTCACTGGTGCCCAGCCGCGCTGACACCGGGAAATCCTGCGGTACACCACCCACCAGGTAGCCCGGGTCAAAGCCACTTTGTTCAAGAATCCACAGCAGCATCGCAGTGGTGGTGGTTTTACCATGGGTTCCCGCGACAGCCAGAACCCAGCGGTGGCGGAGCACTTCCCGCGCTAGCCATTCAGGACCGGACATATAATCCAGATTGCGATTAAGCACCGCCTCCACTTCCGGGTTGCCCCGGGACATGGCGTTGCCGATAAGCACCAGATCCGGCGTGGGGCTCAGGTTTTCCGCCCGGTAACCTTCCATGAGCGCAATTCCCTGCGCTTCCAGCTGGGTGCTCATCGGGGGATAGACGCCCTGGTCAGACCCGGTCACAGTGTGGCCCAGTTCCCGTGCCAGTACGGCGAGGCTGCCCATAAAAGTCCCACAGATCCCCAGAATATGGATGTGCATACGTGCCAGTGTCCCCGAATTAAGTAAATAGCGGCTGAAGATCCGTGCGCCTGCTGGAAGTGCGGCTGACGGAAGGCCCGGAAGCCCACAAGACTCCCGTATACGTAAGGTTCCGTCAAGCCAGGCTTCATGAAAAGTCCATGGGTTTCACGTATGATTCGGCTTCCACTACAGAGACGCAAAACCAACCACCAGGAGGCGCCAGCCAAGATGGCTATCAAGAACGCGTTCTACGCCCAGTCCGGCGGTGTTACCGCTGTTATCAATGCCAGTGCCTGCGGTGTGATCGAAACCGCACGCAAGCATCCCGATCGGATCGGCAAGGTGTATGCAGGCCGTAACGGTATTATCGGGGCACTCAGGGAAGAGCTGATCGACACATCCGAGGAGTCGGATGAAGCCATCCGCGCGCTGATGCATACCCCGGGCGGTGCCTTCGGCTCCTGCCGCTACAAGTTGAAGAACCTCACTGAGAACCGCCGGGAATATGAACGCCTGGTCGAGGTGTTCCAGGCCCACAACATCGGCTACTTCTTCTATAACGGTGGTGGTGATTCCCAGGATACCGCCTACAAGGTGTCCCAGATTGCCGACAAGATGGGTTATCCGATTACCTGTATCGGTGTGCCCAAAACCGTCGATAATGACCTGCCGTTCACGGATTGCTGCCCCGGTTTCGGTTCGGTGGCCAAGTATGTGGCAACATCAACGCTGGAAGCGAGCCTGGATATCCGCTCCATGTGCGAGTCGTCCACCAAGGTGTTCATCCTGGAAGTCATGGGTCGTCACGCGGGCTGGATTGCCGCCGCAGGCGGTCTTGCCGGCAAGGGTCGCGACGAACCGCCCCATATTATTCTGTTCCCGGAAATTCCCTTTGACCGCGAGGCCTTCCTCGCCCGTGTCGATCAGTCAGTGAAAGACTACGGCTACTGCGTGGTGGTGGCTTCCGAAGGCGCCCAATACGAAGACGGCCGTTTCGTGGCTGATGCAGGCGGCAAGGACGCTTTCGGGCATACCCAGCTTGGTGGTGTTGCACCCGCGCTGGCCAACATGGTCAGGCAGGCTCTGGGCCACAAGTTTCATTGGGCCGTAGCGGATTATCTGCAGCGTTCAGCCCGTCATATCGCATCGGCTACCGACCTGGAACAGGCCTATACCGTCGGCCGGAAAGCGGTGGAAATGGCCCTTGAGGGTAAGCAGGCGGTGATGCCAATTATTGTGCGGGAGCAGTCCAAACCCTACCGCTGGACGATTGGTGAAGCCCCCCTCAGCGAAGTGGCCAACCAGGAAAAGAAAATGCCGATCCACTACATCTCCGATGACGGTTTCGGCATTACCGACGACTGCCGTGAATACCTGCAACCGCTGATCGAGGGCGAGGCATTCCCCCCGTTCGAAAACGGTATTCCGAAGGTGGCAGATCTCAAGCTTGTGCTGACCGAGAAAAAGCTGAAAACGCCCTTTGAGGTCTGATGACTTTATCGGATAGTACGAAAAAGCCCCGGAGCATTACTCCGGGGCTTTTCCTTTAAAGGGGTATCAGCTAACCCCGAAGGGTCATCGAGGCTAACCGCGGCGGGCTAAATAGCTGGAGAAGTCATCGAAGCCGCCCACGTATTCTTTTCCCACCAGAATCTGGGGCACTGTGTACACCGGATGACCTACTTTGCTGGCCACATCCTCTTTGGTTAGCCCCAGCGCAGGCATATCCACGAACTCGTAGTCATACCCTTTCTGCTTACACAGCTGGACGGCCATGGCACAGAACCCGCAACTCATTCGACCGTATATGGTTACTTTTTCCACGGTTTACCTCCGGGTATCTCAATTGATCAGTGAAGCCTAATACCCCAGCTCATCGGCACGACGGATTTCTTCCGGACTATAGCCCAGCGCCACTGCCAGTTTTCGGGTCAGCTGATCCGCCAGTGTGGCCATTGTAGCCTCCCGGGTAAAGTCGTAAACCTGACACATGGGCAACTCGGCAAAGCCACAGGGGTTGATACGGGTGAAAGGTTCCATGTCCATATCGACGTTCAGCGCCAGCCCATGGAACGAACAGCCTCGCCTGATCCTTAAACCCAGTGACGCAATCTTGGCGCCGTCTACATACACCCCCGGCGCATCCGGTCGCGGTGCGGCTTCGATGCCATAGCGGGACAGTACTCCGACCAGAGCCTGCTCAATAATATCGACCAGCTGCCGTACGCCGATACCCGCCCGTGCCAGGTCAATCATCAGGTAGATGACCAGCTGCCCCGGACCGTGGTACGTCACCTGTCCGCCCCGGTCCACCTGTACCACCGGAATCTCGCCTGGTGCGAGAATGTGTTCCGGGCGACCCGCCTGACCCTGGGTATAAACCGGCGGATGCTGAAGACACCAGAGTTCATCCGGTACTGTGCGGTCACGCTTGCCGGTGAAGGTCTTCATGGCCTCCCAGACGGTTTCATAAGGCTGCAGCCCAAGGTCGCGAACAATCAGCGGGCGCGATTCTGGCATGGTCAAAGCACCATGTGAACGCGACCGCTGGCTTTCAGGTCCTCAAACAGCGCCTTCAGCTGAGGCTCGCCGGTAGCGACGATGGTGAGTCGTACAGAGGTATAACGTCCGTTACGACTATCGGTCACAGTAATGCGCTCTTCATTAATGCCGGGCGCGTGGGTTTCCACCACCGATACCACAAAATCCTTGAAGTCCGGGGCGGCGTTTCCGATGACCTTGATGACGTAGTCACAGGGAAACTCAATTTTTGGGGCTGAAGGTTGAGACAACGAACCCGTCCTCCTCTTTATTCGGCATCAGCAGCCATCAGTTAAACAGGTTATGGAAGAACAGTTTGATGGCGTCAAGCAAGCGCTTGAAAATGCCACCTTCGGGCACCGACTCAATGGCAACCAGCGGCCGCTCTGCCAGTACTTCGTCGTTAAATCGAATAGTGACCGTACCCAGCTCATCGCCGGCAGAGACCGGTGCTTTAGTGACGGTATCTACTTCGACAACTGACTCCAGTGAATCACGGGCGCCCCGCGGAATGGTCAGCACCATGTCAGAGGCCAGCCCCAGCTTCAGCTGATCCTTCTCGCCACCCCAGATGCGGTTTTCCAGCAGGGCTTCACCGCTGGAAAAGAGCCGGGCTGTTTCGTAATACCGGAAGCCGTAGTTCAGCATCTTCTGCACCTCACGGGCGCGGGTTTCGTTGCTGTCGGTGCCCATGACGACCGCCACCAGGCGGGTATCGTCCCGCTTGGCGGACGCAACCAGACAGTATCCAGCCTCTTCAGTGTGCCCGGTTTTCAGGCCATCCACTGACGGGTCCCGCCACAGCAGTGAGTTACGGTTCGGTTGGCGGATGTTGTTGTACGTAAAGTGCTTCTCGGCATATAGCGGGTAGTTTTCCGGATAATCGTTAATAATCGCCGCCGCCAGCAGGGCCATATCGTATGCCGTCGAGTACTGATCCGGATGAGGCAGACCGGTTGCGGTCTCGAAGCGGGTGTTCTTCATACCCAGCAACTGGGCCTGCTGGTTCATCACATCCGCAAACGCACCTTCGGAGCCGGCCACATACTCGGCCAGGGCAACGGATGCGTCGTTACCGGACTGGATAATCACACCCTTCAGAAGGTCCTCCACACTAACCCGTGAGCCTTCCTGAATAAACATCCGTGAGCCGCCGGTCTGCCAGGCATTGACGCTGACAGGCACCATCTCGTCCATGGTCAGCCGGTTCTCATCCAGCTCCCGCTCAACAATATAGGCCGTCATCATTTTGGTAAGACTGGCCGGCGGCAGGCGCTCGTGGCTGTTGGCTTCCATGATCACCTTGCCGCTGGCCGGATCCATCAGGATATAGGACGATCCGGCGATCTGGGGCGGGGCCGGGATAAGAACCTGCTGGGCCTGAACCATCAGCGGCATTACGGCCAGAATGAGAGTCATTAATAGACGAGGCATGGCTTTGGCGGTCATGGGCTTATTCACACTACTTCTGTCAATGGATTATCCGGCCTGACGCCGGCAGAGAAATTATTAATGCTGGTCGGTCAGCACCAGCGCCTGGCGAAAACCTTCGGAGGCCAGCAGCTCCAAGGCACGCTCCGCATCCGCGGCATCCACGAAAGGGCCAACCTGCACCCGATGGAACTCACCGGAGGCGGTAGTAATCTCGCGAACACGCACGGGTTTGCCGGTACGCTCACGCACCGCCTGCTCGAGCTGACGGGCGGGCGCGGCCTGGCTGAATGACCCGAGCTGCACAAACAGCGCACTCCCTTCGAGGGGCGGAGCCTGATCCTCAACAATGGCGGATTCGTCCACTGGGCGGCTCGGAACGCTGTCAGAAACAGCGGCAACCGCCCCCGCCGGCAACCAGGGCCGTCCGGCCAGAGTCATGGCACCATCCTGGGTAACGGTAATGGCCGCCACCTCAACACGGGCTGTTCCCTTATCGAGAAAGTCCAGCTTCTTTGCTGCCGCCCATGAAAGATCAATCAGCCGGTTACCATGGAACGGGCCGCGATCATTAACCCGGACAACAACACTGCGGCCATTGTCGAGATTGGTTACTCGCGCATAGCTCGGCAGCGGCAGGCTTTTATGGGCCGCCGTCATCTTATACATGTCATAGACTTCCCCGTTGGACGTCTTATGACCATGAAATTTCTTGCCATACCAACTGGCTATGCCTTCCTGAACGTAGCCGTCGGCATCACTCACTGCCATGACTCGATACTGCTTGCCCCAAACGGTATAAGGGGACTTGTTCCCCGCTGTGCGGGGTGCCTCATACCGGGGCACAGCGTCGGTCACATCGCTGACATCCACATCCTGTACCGGCCCGTGGTCCTGGGCGATGGTGTACCGGCTTGAGTGGTCAGGTTCCTTGTGTGGGGGCTTGGATGAGCACCCGGCCAGCACCAGAGCCAGCGCGGCCAGCATGCTGACCAGCCGCAGATCAGCGCAAATTCGGGTCATCGTCGTTTCCTGCAACCAAAAGACCGCGAGTCCGGATGATAGTTCCGGACCCGTGAGGATTTTCAAACAGATAAGCAGTCAGGCTAGCCCGGAGATTAACATGAGGCCATAACCCGCGCCATTACCGGAGATTACGCTGTGATCATACGCCGGTGGGTGTGGATCGCCATCAGCACACCGAAGGCAGACATGAGCGTGACAATCGAGGTGCCGCCGTAGCTTATCAACGGCAGTGGTACCCCTACCACCGGCAGAAGCCCGCTCACCATGCCGATGTTCACCACGATGTACACCAGAAACGTCATCGTCAAAGAGCCTGCCAGCAGCCGACAGAAGGAGTCCTGCGCATTCACCGCAATATAGAAGCACCGCAGAATGATCAGCAGGTAGGCCGCGAGCAAGCAGAGTAAACCTACGAAGCCAAACTCCTCCGCCAGCACCGCGACAATGAAGTCCGTATGGCTTTCAGGCAGAAACTCCAGGTGGGACTGGGTACCCTGCAGCCAGCCCTTGCCGCTCCATCCACCGGAGCCAATCGCGGTAGTGGACTGGATAATGTTCCAGCCAGCACCCAGGGGGTCACTCTGAGGATCAAGCAGTGTCAACACCCTCTGCTTCTGGTAATCCCGCATAACAAAATGCCACATCAGCGGTGCCGCGATACCCAGCAAGGCAAAAAACCCGGAAATCAGCTTCCAGCTCAGCCCCGCAAAAAACACCACCAGCATGCCCGCCGCCCCGACCAGCAGCGCCGTGCCCAGATCCGGCTGCTGAATGATCAGCACCACGGGCAACACCACCAACCCGACGGCGATGCAGACGTGCCGGAACTGCGGCGGCAAGTAGTGCCTGGCCAGATACCAGGCTGCCATCATCGGCACCACCAGCTTCATGATTTCGGACGGCTGGAACCTGGGCAGACCAGGCAGAGCAAGCCAGCGCTGTGCTCCTTTAGCGCCCACGCCAACCGCCAGCACAGCGACCAGCCCGACCATGCCGGCCAGATACATCCACGGTGCCCAGCGACGGTACACCGAGGGGTCCAGCTGCGCAAAAATGAACAGGGCCAGAAACGCCACCCCGAAACGAATGGCCTGGGATTTGACCGCCTCGATACTGGCGTCGGCACCGCTGTAGAGCACCACCAGCCCACCCGAGGAGACTATTACCAGCAACAGTAGCAGCCAGGGGTCAAGATGAAGCCGGTGCCACAGGCTGACCGGTCGCTGCAGACTGTCCCCTGCGGGAACGCCGGCGGCGCGCCCCATCATGGCTGCTTCTCCCCTGTCTGGCTGATCACGGCATTATCGCCGTTCATTTCCAGTAGCCAGGCATCGAACATGGCCCGTGCAACCGGGGCCGCGACACCACTGCCGCTACCGCCATTCTCAACGATGACCGATACGACGATCTGCGGATCTTCCACAGGCGCAAAACCGACAAACAGGGCGTGGTCCCGCAGGCGCTCCTTAACTTCCTCGGCGTCGTATTCCTCGTCTTCGGCAAGACTGAATACCTGAGCGGTCCCGGTTTTGCCCGCCATCCGGTAGCTCGCACCTTCCGCGGCCCGGCGGGCAGTACCGGCGGCTCCATGCATGACTTCTTCCATGGACTTCACCACGAACTCCCAGTCGTCTTCGTTATCGACGGTCAGATCATCAAGAAAGGGCGGCTTCAAAACCTCATCCAGCGGCGTATCGCCGACCACATCCCGGAGCATCCGCGGCTGCACCCAGCGCCCCCGATTGGCGACGACGACGGTGGCGGTTGCCATCTGTAACGGAGTCGCCAGGAAGAAGCCCTGCCCGATACTCATATTGACGGAATCACCCGGATACCAGGGTTCGTTGTACATGCCCCGCTTCCAGTCCCTGGACGGCAACAGGCCCGGCAGTGCCCCTCCCACATCCAGGGTGGCGTCCATCCCGAAACCAAACCCGGTAAGGTACCGGTGCATGGTGTCGACGCCCATCTCCACACCCATCTCG